>CAVJWZ010000041.1:0-13739 GCA_963653545.1 uncultured Eubacteriales bacterium
GGAGAGCGGGGCATTTGAATGCAATTTTACGCGCTTACCAATACAAACAGCTGTTAAGGAAGAAGGAGTTGCGCAATCTGAACAGCATTAAGCGCAGCACCTTTTCTGATTTGATCAGCAACATTCCAGAAGGCAATACCGTGTTCTACAGAATAATCTTTGCGCAAACGGCCAACATAGGCACCATCGGTTCCTGCCAAAAGGCCTGGCATGGGATACACCTTGTTATCAACATCATCCATTACGGTAATTCCTGGAGCAGCTTCCAGGGCTGCACGTGCCTCATCAACGGTAACCTCAGATTCAAATTCAACATTGATTGCCTCGCCATGGCAGCGAAGAACAGGCACCCGAACACAGGTTGCAGCAACTTGAATATTCTCATCGCCCATAATCTTTTTGGTTTCAACAACCATCTTCCATTCTTCTTTGGTAGAAGCATCATCCAAAAAAACATCAATGTGAGGAATACAGTTAAAGGCAATCTGATGCGCAAACGCATCAATGGTTAACTCATCGCCTTCAAGAAACTGCTTGGTTTGTGCGTAGAGCTCATCCATCGCTTTAGCACCCGCGCCTGATGCAGCTTGATAGGTAGAAACCACCACACGCTTAATGGGCGACAAATCATACAAAGGCTTGAGTGCTGCAACCATTTGAATGGTTGAACAATTAGGATTGGCAATAACACCACTGTGCCATGCAACATCTTGAGGGTTAACCTCAGGAACCACCAAAGGCACATCATCATCCATCCTGAATGCGCTTGAGTTATCTACCATAACAGCACCAGCGCTAACAACCGCTTCACGCATAGCGCGAGAAACCGATGCCCCTGCAGAAAACAGAGCAATGTCTACCCCTTCAAAGCTTTCAGGGGTCATTTCTTGAACGATAAGTTCACCTGCAGGAACGCTTCCGCACCCTTCAAAAGAAAGAGTTTTACCAGCAGAACGCGCCGAAGCTAAAGCACGAACTTCTGAAGCGGGAAAATCAAGATCATGTAAAACATTAAGAAATTCACGACCAACAGCACCTGTAGCTCCAGCAACAGCAACAACAGGATTTGCAGGTATAGTTTTATCCCAAGCCATAAATATCCCTTTCTTTATATAGCGACTCTTAAAAGCGTGTTCGGTATCAAATTCGCTCTTGTGTACCTTACCAAAATCGCACCACAACAAAAAAGCTCGAGCGACTAAATTCGCCCGAGCCTATAAGAAATTCTTGGAACGGTTGCGCTGTTCTAAGCAACCAAACCCTGAGCGTTCTTAACGACCCTTGTTCATTTTGGCTGCCACCTCTTCGGCAGAAAGCTGAGTTTCTTCAAAAACACTGTCAGAATCAAGACCAAAAGCAGTATGCAGGCAACGAACCGCCGCACCTACCTGGCTTGCCTCAACAACAACCGAAATACGAATAGGGCTTGTTGAAATCATCAGGATGTTGATTTGGTTATCGGCAAGAGCCGCGAACGCACGAGCGGCAACACCGGGACTCGATTTCATGCCCGTGCCAACCAAAGAAACCTTTGCAATATTTTCATCAACTAAAATTTCTGACGCCCCTAAATCATCAGAAATGCGATCAACGGCCTTTAAGGCTTGATCTTTTTGAGAGCTGGGAAAGGTGAAGCTGATATTTGCTTTGCCATCATTGGAAATGTTTTGAATGATAAGGTCAACAGAAACATTGCTTCCTGCAAGCGTCGAAAAAACCTTTGCCGCAATGCCTGCCTCATCAGGGATACCACGAACGGTTATTTTTATTTCAGAAGTATCATGAGCAATACCTGAAATTACAGCCTGTTCCATAGATGGAGAAACCTCCTTGATCAATGTGCCTGGTGCATCGGAAAATGCAGACCGAGAATGAATAACTACCTTATATTTTCGAGCAAACTCAACTGCTCGAGACTGCAAAACACCAGCCCCGCCACTTGAAAGCTCCAACATATCATCGTATGAAATTACATCGAGCTTGCGCGCCCGCGGAGCAACACGCGGGTCTGCCGAATAAATTCCTTCTACGTCAGAATAAATTTCACAAACATCTGCTCCAATGCCATGCGCCAAAGCAACTGCTGTAGTATCAGAACCACCACGACCAAGCGTGGTAATGTCGCCTTCCATAGAAAGCCCTTGAAAACCGGCAACAACAACAATGGCACCGCTTTGAAGCGCCTTACGAATACGATCGGCGGCAATATCTTCAATTTTTGCGCGAGAGAATGCATCGTCGGTAGTAATACCTGCTTGCCAACCCGTAAAGCTTACCGCCTTATAACCCCGCGCCTGAATAGCCATAGCAAGCAACGACATACTAACCTGCTCGCCGGTAGAAAGAAGCATATCCATCTCGCGAGGTGCAGGGTGCGAGTTAAGGGCAGCTGCCAGGCCAACCAGTTCATCGGTTGTTTTACCCATAGCCGAAACAACAGCAACGACATCATCGCCAGCTTGCTTTTTTTCAATCAGACGCTTGGCGACCATCTGAATGCGCTCCGGAGAAGCAACCGAAGTTCCACCAAACTTTGCAACAACTAATGACATAATCTTCTTTCTTCGATAAAAAGTGCCTCTTAATCATAGCAAAAAACAAGCACAAAGATTCTTGTATTACTCCATTACGCGCAACTATAAACACACAAGCTCTACCTTGCAATTAAGCATTTTTGAGCATGATAGAGTTCATCTTATCAGCAATGCTTTCGCAAATATCCACACAATCTTCCATCATGTCAAACAAGCTTGTCCATATCATGGCGCGCATAGGGTTTTCGTGATCTATCGTATAAAGCTTTCGTACCGCTTTCATATAGAAAACATCTGCTTCGTTTTCTATGTCGTTAACCTCAATAACAAGCTGTTTAAATTTTTTTGATTTTTTGCAATTTCTAAAATCGGCCATAGCGGCGCATAGAGCATCGCATGATTTAACAATCATCTTTGCAAACGGCTTAGCATCCTTGTGCATAAAATGAATGTCGTACATATAAAATCGCTGAATAACCTCTTCGATTTTATCGATTAACGTATCGAGGCTATTGGTGAGCGCCATAATATCTTCCCTATCAATAGGGGTAACAAAATCAAGAAAGATTGCATCAAAAATCTCATGGCAAACAACATCCCCCTCATTTTCAAGTGCATGAACACGAGGAAGATATCTTTCAATATCTTCTGCTTTTGAAAAACCCTCTATAACTTCAAGTAAAACTCTTGCCTCTTTAGCAGCTATTTCACTTTGATGTTCAAAAGCATCAAAATAATTAAATTTTTTCTTGCCTGATTTTATTTTCACTGTTGGTACTCCCTCTATAAACCATCAAATAATACCATTTAGCAAAAATATGCAAACACCCGTTTTTGCTCATCTTTAATCGTAGTAAGAGAGTTATGCCCCGGTAAAACAAGCGTATCATCAGGCAATTGGGAAAGTTTTTTGAGCGAAGCGCGCATTTGAGCATCGCTACCTCCCTCAAAATCGGTACGGCCTATCGTTCCACAAAACAACGTATCCCCCGAAGCCAAAACAGAAGCTCGCTCAATGTATTTGCCCTCTTCTGAATTCAGCATAAAACAAATACCTCCAGGCGTGTGACCAGGGGTTGCAATAACCTTCCATTTCATAGCACCAAGTGAAATAGTGTCTTTATCATGCAGCTTCACATCAACCGAACACGAACGCGCGGTTATAGGGCCTGGCGTATTGGGTTGGTTTTCTATTATTTTTGCATCGATTTCAGAGGCATATACTACCGCACCTGTTTTTTCTTTAAGTTCATACAGCGCACCAACATGATCGCTATGATGGTGAGTACAAAAAATTGCATCGAGATGGCGTGTGCCCAACGCGGCAATAATACGATCGGCATCATCGGAAGGGTCTATTACAATCGTTGCTACTCCATCTGAAATGATGTAGGTATTATTTTGAATCATGCCAAGAACGAGCCAGTCAATATCAACACAAGCACCCGTAATGGTAAAACATTGAGACCCTCGTTTTACTTCGATGTTCATTTATATTCCTCCCGATATCATATGCACTATTACTATTTTATTATGAAGAAGGCTTTCCTGGCATCATACGATCTGCATCAAAAACTCCCTCAACCATCTTTAATTTTTTGAGGATTCTCTCTATTGCTAACATATCTGAAACTTGAAACAAAAAGCGCATTTCAACCATTCCGTCACGATGCGTTGTTGAGTTTACCGACAAAACATTGGCACCCTGCTCAGAAAGCACCGTAGAAACATCACGAAGCAGATTCATACGATCGAGTGCTTCGATAAAAATTTCAACGTTATAAATAGCACTCACTGAAGCTGCTTGATCTTCCCAAGAAACTTCAATGATACGCTCAGGCTGCTGCATAAGATCTTGAGCATTAGGGCAATCACTACGATGAACTGAAACGCCACGCCCCCGCGTTACAAAGCCAACGATATTATCGCCTGGAACAGGATTGCAACATCGCGACAAGCGCACCAAAACATCATCGATTCCCTTTACCACAACACCATTTGAAGCATGGGCCTCATGCTTTTTGGGACGCTTGACACTGGTAAGCATGGGTGGCATCTTGCCCGTTGCAGAGGCAGACATACCAATGCTGGGCTTTTCAGCGTCTTCGGTTCCTCTATCAACAAGAATTTTCAAAAGCCTGTTTGCTACATGCTGAGGGCTTTCTTTATTGGTGCCAATGTTAACCAACATATCGTCGGCATCTTTATATCCCATAGCATCGGCAACGCGTTTAATTGCACGCATGCTCTGAGCTGAAGAAATGCCTAAGCCATGCTTTCTCATCTCACGCTGAAGCTTATCCTTGCCCATTTGAAGATCATCCGAGCGGCTCACGCGCGAAAAATACGAGCGAATCTTTGAACGAGCCGAGGGTGTTTTTACGATATTGAGCCAATCGCGTGAAGGAGTAGCGCTTTTTTGCGTGAGAATTTCTACCCTATCGCCAAGCTGCAACTTATAGCTGAGCGGAACAATTGAGCCATTGACCTTAGCACCAACGCAATGATTTCCTACCTCGGTGTGAATTGAATAAGCAAAATCAACCGGAGTTGAGCCATAGCGCAAGCTCATAGCCTCGCCTTTAGGAGTAAATACATAGACTTCTTTAGGATCAAGGTCTGTTTTTAACGACTTTAAAAATTCCCGCGAGTCTTTAGTTTCATCTTGCCAATCAACCATCTCGCGCAACCAGGCAATTTGTTTATCAAGAGCGGTATCTTTACCCTTGCCCCCCGTTTCTTTGTAGCGCCAATGCGCCGCAACACCATATTCACTCATACGGTGCATTTCTTCGGTACGAATTTGCACCTCAAGCGGACGTCCGGCTGGACCGATAACGGTGGTGTGCAAGCTCTGATACATATTGAACTTGGGCATGGCAATGTAATCTTTAAAACGCCCGGGCATTGGATGCCACAGGCTATGCACAGCACCAAGTGCAGAATAGCAATCTCGCACCGTGGTTACGATGATGCGCACCGCAATAAGGTCGTAAATCTCTGAAAACCCTTTGCCCTTTTTGGTCATTTTTGAATAGATGGAATACAGATGCTTTGGTCTACCCATAATTTGAGCTTCAACACCAATTTTTTCCATCTCACCATGAAGAATACCAATGATTTTTTCAAGATATTCTTCACGATCTTTGCGCGTTTCGGCAACCATACGAGAGACTTGCTTGAATTTGGCAGGCTCAAGGTAGAAAAATGACAAATCTTCCAATTCCCATTTAATAGAACTAATGCCTAAACGATGAGCAATGGGGGCATATATTTCAAGCGTTTCACGCGCTTTAAAAATGCGGCGATCTTCTTTAAGCGCCGAAAGTGTGCGCATATTATGAAGGCGATCGGCCAGCTTAATAACGATGACACGGATATCTTTGCTCATCGCAATAAGCATTTTACGAAATGTTTCAGCCTGTTTATCGGAAAGACTTTCAACCTCAATTTGGGTAATTTTTGTTACGCCATCCACCAAATCGGCAATTGACTGCCCAAACTCTTGAGCAACTTCTTCTTTAGTGGTAGAAGAATCTTCAACGGTATCATGCAAAAGAGCAGCACAGAGTGTTTCAATATCCATATGCAAATCAGCCAAAATAATAGCCACTTCAACAGGATGAATAACAAAAGGCTCTCCCGATTTTCTCATCTGCCCCTCATGAGCCTTACAAGCAAAGGCAAAGGCGCGCTTTAACGTAGCTATATCGTCAGGCTCTAAATACTGAGCGCTTAAATCAAGGAGAACCTCAAAGCGCTCTTCGGGTGAAGAGCCAACAGGAGCCGCCGTTGAGGCTTTGATAGTTGGATCGAGCGAAGTATCAAAAACACGAGAGGCGCTCGAAGAGATTAAATTTGAAGAAGCTTCCATAATGCACCCCCTTATTCAAATGGCAGCAACGGTTTTTGAATGCGCTGCTGCAACCGCTCTTGATTATTCTTAAAAACCCACGATGAAAAGTTTTTAAAGACTTCAATTTCTTCTATACCTTCACGATAACGAGTGCTGTCAAAAAGTTCTACCTTACCTTTATAGTCTACGACATGAATAGCACAGCCCTCATCGTTGTCTAATGTTTTTTGCACTTCAAGCAAACCCAACTCCGCAAAAACATCAATTCCGCACTTAACCTGAGAGGCGCTTACCGTAAATGAGGGGAAAACCTTCGTTGCAAGGCTCGCGGCTTCTTCATACACAACTGGGACAAAATAATCTTTCTGCGCACGTTGTAAACTGCGCAACTGGCGATATATTTGCGCCATATCATCATGGGTAGGCGTTACCTCATTTAAAATAGATTCATTGCGTGCATGATCATCGCGCGCAAACAGCAAATGGATGGTTGCCTCTTTTCCGTCACGTCCTGCTCTGCCACTCATCTGGTTAAACTCAACTTCACTAAAAGGTAAATGATATAAAACAACATGGCGAACATCAGGAATATTAACGCCTTCTCCAAAAGCAGACGTTGCAATTAATACTTGAAGCTCACCACTGCGAAACAACTCTTCAACCCTTTGGCGCTCTTCGCGCGAAAGGCCAGCATTATAAAAGCCAATCATCCATGCAATTTGCGGAAGTTGTTCTCGTAACTTGCGAGCTAAGGCAATTGATTCAAAGCGTGAATTTACATACACGATAGTTTTTTCGCCCTCAGAAGTGATGTTTACTAAATAGCGCAAGCGATGTTTTATGCCACGGCGATCATCAATCATAAGGTTTTCGCGAGAAGTCTCATCGCAAATGCAGCAATCAATTCCTAAAATAGACTGAATCTCTTGAGCAATTTTATTGCTTGCAGTAGCTGTAAGAGCAAGTGTTAGAGGGTTTCCAAGAGCCTGCTTTGCAAACCCTAACCTAGCATACGCTTCTCTAAATCCCGCTTTAGAGAGTGCAACATGATGCGCCTCGTCGATAACCAAAAAAGAAAACGCATCAACGCCAACAAATTCATCAAGATGCGCTTCAAGATATTCTGGCGTGGTAAGAACAATATCGACCAAACCACGAGCGATGCGCGTCATTGCCTCTTGCCTATCGACTTTTGAAACACCTCCCGTGAGAACCTCAACGGAAATACCAAATTTACGAACCGCTTCTCGAAGATGAAATGCCTGATCAGAAATAAGAGCTCGCAGGGGATACACCAACAAACTTGCCCGATTATCTTTAAACGCCATCTCAACAGCGAAAATTTGGAAAATGAGCGATTTTCCTCGCCCTGTTCCCATAATTCCTAAAGTCGAAACACCAGAATCTAGCGAAGCAAGCAGATCAAGCTGAGTTTTATGAAGACTCCCCTCTCCAATAAAGGCCCGTGCAATTGCTTCGCGTAAACGTTCAGGATCGTTTGCAGCAAGCTCATTCCACGCCTTGCGCTCTTTGCAGCATAACTCCGCCCCAACATCTTCCAACAAATGGGAAGCCCGGTTATCAGAAGAAGCCTCCTTAGCTTCTTCTTCCATAAAAAGGCCTTGCAAAAAATCTTGATCTTCTGGTGAAGAGCAGGCTGCAAGAGCCGAACATGCCGCAACAGGAGCAAGCGAAGAAATCATCGCTTTAACGTTGCGACGCCCGCGCCAAACATCAATCTGAAGCTCAAACACCGCATCTACAACCGAAGGACATGCTTGCAGCTCTTTAATGTTTTCACAATGAAACATGATGCCTTCAAGCGAAGAAGTTCCATCACTTAACGTGCAAGAAAGATGGTTTTTATCAGCCCCTACCGCTCTACTATAAGCAAGCGTAACCGAATGAGCCAAAAAACGCGGAATTTTATTTTCTTGCCCAAACGGAGCAAGAAGATCGATTTTTTCAACGTTTTCTCTCGTGAGCTCTGAGAGATTAACGCACGCATCAACAACAATGCGAGGCGAAAACGCCGCAGCAGGAAGTTTGTCCATGTAGTCGCACATACGGGCAAAAAATTGGGGGAGGTTCTCGGTAGGCAAGGTAACGCCTACAGCCGCTTCGTGCCCACCAAAACGCGTTAACACGTCTTGGCACGATTCAACTGCCTTAAACAAATTAATCTCACCAACGCTGCGCCCCGAGCCACGCGCCTCACTGCCATCTATCGTAAAAAGAATAGAAGGAACCCCATAGCGTGAAGCAAGGCGCGAGGCAACAATGCCCTTTACTCCTTCATGCCAGCCCTCACCAGCAACAATCAAAATGCGCTCATTGTTAAAGGTTTCCTCCGCTTTTTCAAGGGCAAGCTCGGTTAACTGAGATTCAATAGCTCTTCTTTGCGTGTTGGTTTCTTCAAGCTTTCGGGCAAGGGTACTTGAAAGCGAAAAATCATCAGACATCAGCAAATCAAGCGCAAGCTGAGCATTGCCCATGCGCCCCGCTGCATTAAGCCGCGGAACAAGCGTAAAGCTTAGGTTATTTGAAGTTAAAACAGTATCAGCAAACCCCGACTCGTTACGAAGGGCAGCAAGACAAGGGCGCGGGTTTTCATTGATTTTACGAATTCCCTCGGCTACCAAAGCTCGATTTTCACCCACCATAGGCATAAGATCGGCCACCGTTCCGAGCGTAGCAAAATCTATAAGCTCGCGCCAAAAATGAGGCATGCCAAACCGCGAGCAAAGCGCCTGAACAACCTTGAGCGCAACACCCGCACCAGCCAAAATTGAACTGGGAGAATCGGAACATTTTGGATCAACCAGCGCAACATTTTCAGGAACAAGCCCCGATGGCTCATGATGGTCGGTAACAATAAGCTCCACTCCGGCATCCGTTAAAAGGTGAGCTTCATTTTTTGCCGATATGCCATTATCAACCGTAACAACAACATCAGGCTTGTAGGTAAGCGCGCGCTCAATGGCAGCCTGTGTTAAGCCATATCCTTCTTCAAAGCGCAAAGGGATAAAGGCAATGGCATCTGCACCAACCTCGCGTAAGCCGCGAACCATAATAGTGGTAGCCGATATACCATCAAGGTCAAAATCGCCAAATACCAAAATGCGCTTGTGTTGCTTTACGGCGCGCTCTAAGCCTGAAACAACTTCATGCATCCCTTCAATGTTATAGGGATTACACCAATCGGTACCAATATTGGCATTAAAAAAAGCCTGTACCTTATCAACATCATCAATGCCACGAGCAACCAAAACGGTTGCAATAAACCGTGGTAGCTGAAAATGATCTTCTATGGTTTTAATTGCGAACTCATCCGCAGGAAGAATACTAATACGCGCCGCCATGAACACACCCATCTCTTTTTCCTTAGCTATTGTCTCACAAACCCAAGAAAAAAGAATAACGGCATTCGATAAGAGGCTAAGCGTTATAGTGTGCCTGCGTTTTTTCTAAACCAACTTCCATCAAAGAAATAACCGCCTGCGAGGCCTTGTAGCAAACCTCATCAAAATCATCTTTGGCTTCTTTGCGAGGAGTTGATAACACGTAATCAGGGACCTTCATTTTTCCAGGAGGTCGCCCCACGCCTACCCTAACGCGATAAAAATCCCGAGAGCCAATTTTATCGATAATTGAGCGCAGACCATTATGCCCTGCATGCCCTCCTCCTTTTTTAACGCGAATGGAGGTTTGAGGGATATCAAGCTCATCGTGGACAACAATGAGATCTTCGAGGGTGAGATTATATTCTTTGCACACATGCAAAACAGGACCACCTGAGAGATTCATAAAGCTTTGAGGCTTTACTAACAAAACCTCCTCTTTAGCTCCCTTAAGGCTCACCTTGCCCGTACCTATCAAAGAACCACAGGTTGTTTTCCAATACGTCACACCGAGGTCATGCGCAAGCAAATCCACCACTTCAAACCCGGCATTATGCCTTGTGTGAGCGTACTCTTCTCCCGGGTTGCCAAGCCCAACAATTGCAAACATGCCACAATTCCTAGAGCGCAAATTCCGGGTCAAACAACGAAGCAACCGATTCGTTGGTGTATACATTGCGTATAGCGCGCGCCAAAAGAGGTGCAACAGAAATTACCCTGATTTTACCCGTGCGGCGCTCTTGCGGAATACGAATCGTATTGCAAACAACAACCTCATCAATTTCTGATTCTGCAATGCGCTCATACGCAGGACCTGAAAAAACAGGATGCGAAGCGCAAACATATACCTTTTCAGCGCCCTTTTCTTTTAATGTTGCAACAGCGGCACAAAGCGTTCCTGCTGTATCAATCATGTCGTCATTAACAATGCAAATTTTGCCCTCAACATCACCAATAAGAGCGGTTATTTCTGCCTTATTGTGACCGGGGCGTCCTTTATGCATAATTGCCAAATCAGACTCAAGCATGTCAGAGAGTTTTTTAGCCGCCTTCGCGCGACCGACATCGGGGCTTACTACACAAAGATTTTCTGAATCTAAGCCCTTCTTTTTAAAGTAATCAGCAAAAATAGGCAGAGCGGTTAGGTGATCTACCGGCGTATCAAAAAATCCCTGAATTTGCCCCTGATGAAGATCAACGGTAATTACGCGATTAATGCCCGAGACCATCATAAGGTTGGCAACCAATTTTGCCGTGATAGGCTCACGAGCTGCTGCTTTTCTATCTTGACGAGCATAACCGTAACAGGGAACAACGGCATTAACCGTTCTGGCCGATGCACGCTTTGCCGCATCTGCCATAATTAACAACTCCATTATGGCCTCATTGACATTAGGTGTTGAGGTTGACTGAACAATAAAAACATCTGCACCACGAACACTCTCAAGATAACGCGCATAAATTTCGCCATTAGAAAACTTTTCAAGCTTCACGTTTCCAAGCGTAGTGCCCAGAGAAGAAGCGATTTCTTCGGCAAGCTCGGGGCAGGTTGAGCCCGAAAAAATTGCCAGTGTTTTTGTCATATTGCTCATAATGATTCAAATCCTTTTGCTCGCCACATAGTTACTTCACGACAACCATCTTAATACGTTCTTGCGCAATACTCGCGCACTATTGGTTACTTGTTTGCGGATTTTTCATTCCAATGAGGAATTTCGGTCTGTCGCGCCCTACCTAAACCAAGTGCCCCCTTGGAAACATCTTTAGTTATAACCGAACCCGCACCAAGCAAGGCGTTTTCGCCGATAGTTACGGGTGCCACCAACATTACATCGCTTCCAACAAAAACATTATCTTCGATAACAGTTGGCCATTTTTTCTCACCATCATAGTTACAGGTGATGGTTCCTGCGCCAATATTGATATCTTTGCCAAGCGTTGCATCGCCAATATAAGAGAGATGAGGAACTTTAGAGCCCACCCCAATAGTTGATTTTTTAATTTCAACATGGGTGCCCACCTTAGAGCCAGTGCACAGATGAGTTTGCGGTCGCAAATAAGCACGAGGACCAACCGTTACCTCATCATCAACAACCGTCTCAAGCGCTACCGTTTCTTCCAAAGAACAATTCTTACCAACAGTAGTATCGGTCAAGCGCGATTGAGGGCCAATAACCGAGCCTTCTCCAATTTTGGTGCTCCCCATTAAAAAGGTCATGGGCAAAATTTCAACATCTTGGGCAATCGCAACATCAGGACCTATCCACGTAGTAGCAGGGTCCATAATGCTTACCCCGTTATTCATATGAACCGTATTGATTCTTTGCTGAAGGATTTTACCAGCTTGCGCCAACTGAACACGAGAATTAACCCCAAGGCACTCCTCTTGATTTTTGGCTTTGAGCGCTACAACTTTTTTTTGCTGTGAGCGAGCAATCGCAATAACATCGGTGAGATAAAACTCATTTTGAGCATTATCGGAAGAAACCTCGCGTAAAGCCTTGAATAAAAACGCACTATCAAAGCAATAGAAACCCGAATTGCATTCGGTAATAGCCGCTTGAGCTTCCGAACAATCCTTCTGCTCTACAATGCTGCAAATTTGATCGTTGTTATCGCGAATAATACGACCATACCCAAACGGATCTTGAACATCCATTGTAAGCACAACTACGGCAGCATCTTCGCGCTCTTTTACCGCAAAAAGCTCTTTGATAGTTTCTGCGGTTACCAGAGGCGAATCTCCACTTAATACAACCAATGATCCTGATGTATCCTGAAGCGCGCTCTCAGCAATTTGTACGGCATGGGCAGTTCCAAGTTGTTCTTCTTGAACAACGATGGTGGTATCTGCTACCAAAGGCTCAACGACTTCTCTGCCGTAACCAACCACGCTCACAATTTGTTCAGCCCCTGCATCATAAGCCGCATCAACAACCCAGCGAACAAGGGGTTTGTTCATTATTTCATGGGCTACTTTTGGTTTGGAAGATTTCATGCGAGTTCCTGCACCAGCGGCAAGAATAAAAGCAGAATGTTTCATACGCGCCTTTCGTTGTTGTATCCGCACCACAGTATATACCAAGCCTGGAGTGATGGGCTTGTGAGTTACGTAGTATGAATAGCATTCACCAACCTAATCGTTATCGAGCAACAATTCCCTAAAATAGGGCAATTCAAAACCAACTCGCCCTCTTCAAAATCCCTTGCAGAAATTTCATCAAAACTTGGCGTAAATGGGTTTTCAAATTCAACCATTTTTCTCCTTGAACAAACGTTCTTCTAAGTAGTTCTAAGAAGTGCAGAATGAATAGGGTAGCCCAACGAAACCTGGAAGCCCCCGAACAAGCAATCGCTCCCCTGCCCATTGTGAGCAAGGAAGCGATTGCTATAGTTAAAGCTTAACGCTTTGATAAGCCCTCTTGAATATAGGTTCCCTCTCCTTTTGTGATTACGTGATTAGAATGAGAAAGCGGGGACAACGCCATTAGCACGGTTGGCGTAGTTGTTGTAGCTGGTGCCGTTCGGATGGCCGTCAGTGTCCACAAAGCCGAAGGCGCCGGAGGTTGAGCATACGGGCGAACGAAGGTACCACCACTCGTGCTCGAGGTAACCATCCGGATGAGAACCGCTACGGGTTTTATCTATACCTGCGATGGCGGTATTGGAACCAGCTGGGTTTGTTACCTTATCCTTGAACCAATCATACTGAGAGCCTTCGTAGTAGTTGAAGTAAGTATGGCTTGTTCCGGTAAGTTCGCTGTAAGATAACAGCCAGAATTGATCAGAAGTAATACAATTAGGTGCTGTTTCAGGATCAGTGCTCCAACCACCAGAGGTAGAGGATTTGTAAGCAGTTGTCTTCTTGACAGATTTAACCTTGCCGCTATTTGCTAGATCAGATAATCCACTTGCAACATAACTCGTCATAATCGTATTACGCATGTA
>CAVJWZ010000042.1:0-13034 GCA_963653545.1 uncultured Eubacteriales bacterium
CTCTTCTATTTTGTTCATCATCATGCCTGATAAAACGCTATTTCTAAATCTACAACTTTTATGAAGACCTTTTGAAGGTTCTTTTGTGTTTACCGTTGATTGCCGTTGTTGATTAGGATTTCTCAACCCCACTTGATTGACGCTACCTTCTCCCTCCTCTAAAGTTTGAATTATGTAATTTACCAACAAGGAAGGGGTAACTATGGGGGTATATCAAGATCAATATCATATGGACAATTTTTGCTATGAGGGCTATGAAAAAATTGTCATAACAAAAAAGGGTCCTATTTACATTTGTGCATTCAACGATGCTGGCAACCTTAACGCTATGTCGTATAAGCAAATGGCCGAATTTAACCAGTTCCTTATCAAAGTGCGCATGGATCCAGAATGTCGCGTAATTATTCTTACGGGCGAAGGGTCTTCGTTCTGTGCAGGCTTTAACTTGAACGACCTTGCGCTTGACCCTCCCGCTGAAATGGGAAGAACGCAGCGCGACTTCTTCATTATGCAAACCATTTGCTCTGATCAGGTAGCAAACATGCGCGCCTGCCCACAGCCTATCATCGGTGCACTTAAAGGTCACGCTGTTGGTGGTGGGCTGTCTATTTCTTGCGCCTGCGATCTGCGTGTTTTAGGAGAATCCTTCAAAATGCAAGCGGGATATTTAAATATCGGCCTCACCGGAACTGACATGTCGGGCTCGTTCTATCTTCCCAAAATTATTGGCTATGCGCGTGCAAATGAAATTCTCATGACTGCTCGCCGTGTTGGTGCAGAAGAGCTGATGGAATGGGGCTTTGCGAACAAGCTCGTTCCCGATGAAGAAGTGCTTGATGCCGCCATGGAGTTAGCCGAGGCTATGGTTAAAAATTCTTCCCCCTTTGGTTTGCGTCTTACCAAAGAATCAATGCAATCTTCCCTTGACGGAAATAGCTTTGACACCCAAATTAAGATGGAAAATCGCAACCAAGTTATTGCGACCGAAACACAAGACGCTTATCGCGGAACGCGAAAGATGAATCCTAAACTGCGCGAAGATGTTAAAGCGCATCCTGAAAATTATACGTTTGGAAACTTGTAAGAAGCTTCTGGGAATTGCGAAATTACGTACTGCGCTGCCCGCAGGGTTGCCACGCTGCGCCGATGGCGCAGTACGTACTAAAAATTAGCGCACCACGGGCGCAATAGCACGCGTAATAGCATCGGATACAACGGTTGCTTTTGCCGCGTTGTCAATCTCAAGCGTAACATTGCCGTTTAGCCCATACTCGCTTACTTCAGTAAAAAGAACCACAGGCTCCGCCACAATATTTGCATGTTCAAGGGCAGTTTCACGAGCGCGCTTAGCAATATCATCAGCTATCGCATCAAGATCAGCCTGGGTGCTTGTTTGTGCGGTAACCACAAACACAACCGAAATTTGTTCAGGAGGAGGCAAATGAACAACAGAGTTTTTCGAGATAACCGAATTGGGAATTATCACCGTTTCATCTAAACGGTTTTTTATGCGTGTGTGACGCCAATTGATATCTTGAACAACTCCCTTATTGCCACCAACCTGAATATTATCGCCCGGACGCACAATACGCATAAAGGTAATTTGCACACCACCCATGAGGTTTAATAGCGTATCTTGCAGACCTAACGAAAGCGCAATGCCGCCAATACCCAAAGCCGCCATAACCGCCGTCATATTTACATCAAAACAAACATCGGCCACCAAACAAATACCAAGCGCCCAAATTATAAAGCGTGCAATATTAACAAAAAATGTACTCTGCGGAAGATTATTGCTATCACGTGCTGCTAGGCGCTTTATCCATCGCGTAACTAAATGAGAAATAATTGCAACCGCTACTAAAATAACAACTGCAACGATAACTTCTCCCAACAAATTTTCGCCCGTTATTTTATCGGTAAACTGTTCAAGCTTTTCCATAGTATGCTTTCGTTAGTTCTGTTATTGTTTTGCTTCGCGCTAAAAGCAGGTATGATTAACACCCTAGCGCAAAGCAGATTAACTCTTGAAAGAATCAATAAAAAACCGTTAGACCGTGAAACAAAAACGTTCTCATAACAAACAGCAACGACAAGCAGAAGCGCTAACAATAAACGTCCTTGTGCAAAACAATACGAGCAGCACAGGCGTATAACAACCAGGAGCAAAACCGCATGAATTATAATCTCGTAGAATTTAAAGGCGCCTTTGGAACTTCTTCTCAAATTCCAGAATCAAAGCGCCCTGAAGTATCATTTGTTGGTCGCTCAAACGTAGGAAAATCTTCGCTTATTAATAAGCTTTTCAACCGCAAGCAATTAGCGCGCACCTCTTCAATGCCCGGCAAAACAAGCACCATCAATTTTTTTGGAACCGAAGAAATTGACTTTGTAGACCTTCCCGGCTATGGCTATGCAAAAGTTGCTAAATCGGAAAAAGGCCGCTGGTCAGAGATGATTAATGGCTATTTTGATCAATATCGCTACTATGCCCTCGTTGTTTCTTTAATTGATATTCGCCACCCTGCAACCAAGCTGGATGAACAAATGATTGAATTTTTGCGTGCATGCGAATTACCCTTTGTTATTGCGCTTACCAAAGCCGATAAACTGAGCAAATCGCAAGCAAGCAAGCAGATGGCGGCCATTAAAAAACAACTTGATTTGCCACAAGAAATAGCTATGGTGGTTACTTCATCCGAAAAAGGAACGGGAATAGATGAATTGCGCACTATCATAGAAAAAGCGTGCCAATAAAAGAGCACAAAAACAAGAACGGAACGTACCCTATGAACGTAACAATATTCACCGATGGAGCCTCTCGCGGAAACCCAGGCCCTGGTGGCTTTGGTACCGTGCTGCATTATGTCGACACCCAAGGAAAGCTCCACAGCAAAGAGCTTTCACAAGGATATACCTGCACCACCAATAATCGTATGGAACTTTTAGCGGTTATTGCTGGATTTGAAGCGCTCAAAAAACCCTGCGCGGTAGAGGTGTATTCAGATTCAAAATATGTGGTAGATGCCTTTAATCAGCACTGGGTTGACGGCTGGCTTAAACGCAATTGGAAAACCTCAAAAAAAGAACCCGTAAAAAACGTTGATTTATGGACGCGCTTGCTTGAAGCAAAAAAGCCCCACACTGCAACCTTTCATTGGGTAAAAGGACACGCAGGACACCCCGAAAACGAGCGTTGTGACGAGTTGGCAACCGCAGCAGCCGATGGAAGCAATCTCTTACCGGATAAGGGCTTTTTAGCCGAGCAGTAAAACTGCCAAAGCTCTCTAAACGAACAGCAAGAATACTTTAGACGAGCAGCAAAACTATCAAAATAGGCTTTGCTGCTCAAATGAGGTTGCCAAGTTGTCTGCCAAACGGTCCGTTATGTTACTTCACCACACGAACACGACAAACACTTTCAATGCCTGCTAGCTTTTCTTGCATTGTCGCATCAATGGGGGCCTCGGTATCAACAAGCGTATATGCATACTCTCCGCGTGCCTTATTGGTAAGGTTTGCAATATTGATTCCGGCTCCACCTAGCGCATTGGTGATTTGGGCAATCATGTTAGGAACATTTTTATGCAAAACTGCAACGCGATACTCATTTTCAGCACAAACGCCCATGTTACATGCAGGATAATTTACTGAATTGGTAATGTTGCCGTTTTCGATATAGTCGCGTAATTCGCGCACCGCCATCATGGCGCAATTCTCTTCTGCTTCTTCTGTTGAAGCACCCAGATGAGGAAGCACGATGGCGTTTTTCATTGCCATGACCTCAGATGTTGCAAAATCGGTAATGTAGTGGCTCACCTTGCCGCTTTCAAGCGCAGCCGCCATGGCGGCATTATTTACCAACGTATCGCGAGAAAAATTAAGAAATACAGCACCATCTTTCATGATAGAACAAGCATGCTCATCAATCATACCAATGGTCCCCTCAACAGCGGGAACATGAATAGTGAGATAGTCGCACGAGCGAAGCAACTCATCAACTTCAGTAATATGATGAACTTCACTTGAAATTCTCCAAGCAGCATTAACCGAAACATACGGGTCATATCCATATACTTCCATACCGAGAGCAAGAGCCGCATTGGCAACCTGAGCACCAATGGCGCCTAGACCAATTACGCCCAGCTTTTTACCTAAAATTTCTTTGCCGGCAAACTGCTTTTTTGCCTTCTCGGCCGTTTTAGCAATAGCCTCATCGTTTGCATTATCGCGGCACCATTGAATGCCATCAACAATTCCGCGACTGCCCAACAACAGAGCGCAAAGTACCAGCTCTTTAACCGCATTAGCATTAGCACCTGGCGTATTAAAAACAACAATTCCCTCTTCAGCACAACGGTCAAGGGGAATATTGTTAACGCCAGCACCCGCGCGTGCAACAGCTAACAACGAGGCTGAAAATTCCATATCATGCATTGCAGCACTACGCACCAAAATACCTGATGACTGCGATACGTCTTCCGTAAGCTCATATTCGCTCGATAAAAGATCGGTTCCTTTGCTGGAAATATTATTCAGGCAATGAATGTAATGCATGCTTTTGCTCCTATACCGCTTTGTAGCCTGGGATCAATATTGGTGCGGGCGAAAGGACTTGAACCTTCATGGAGTTGCCTCCATACGGACCTGAACCGTACGCGTCTGCCAATTCCGCCACGCCCGCATATACACATCAAAGACCTCGATGCGTATGAAAGAATATCCCAGATCTAGCTAATTCGCAAGCAAGTGAACGTACAAACGAACGACATACGACCGAGACAACATGGGAAGTCAGATAGACGCCGATAAGCATAATCGATCAACCGTGGGCTTTATATAAACAATAAGATAAACAACTATTAACGAGAATAAATGTCGATTGCGTAGAAGATTGTAAAGAGATGTGCTTTTTACTCCTATTTTGTGTCAATATGAAGTCTGATTGTAGAAATAATGACCACCCCTCGTAAGGAGCAAAAGCCATGGGTTTTTTCTCGCGGTTTGAACGTCACGTCGAAGATGGATTTGAAGGAATAAATGAAAAACTCTTTGACGCACCTATTTCTCCTGTTCAAATAGAAAAAAAGGCCGAAAAGCAAATGCGTCGCGAAAAAATGGTTGGCGCTGGCAAAGAATTTGCTCCTACGCTTTATACCGTTTTGGTTAACCCTGATGATGATGAACGTCTTTTTGGCTACTATCCCACCTTAGCTGGCGAAACTGAAACATATCTTCGCGCAAAGGCCATGGAACAAGGTCTTGCTATGGATGGATCGCCGCTTGTTCGTTTTATTGTTGATGAAGATCTTAAACCAGGAAAATTTGACGTAATTGCCGAGCTGGTTTCGGCTCCTATTGTTAAACAGCTTCGCGAAGAGGAAATGGCGCGTTATGGTTTGGGTGGAGCACTTCCCAATCAGCAGGCAAATAATCAGGCAGCATCCTACAACAGACCTGCCCAAAGCAATCCACAGCCTCAACAAGGCTTATACGATCAAAACGCACACGGAGCCTTTGTTGACGATGAAGTAAGCAGCTCCCCTGTTGCCGAAGATTTTGACGATTTTGAAAATCCAAATGCACAAGAAGATCTTTACGCGCACCCGCATCACAGCAATTATTCCGATTCGGGCCTAGATGTTATGGCTGAAGACCCTGCCCAATATGATCAGTATGATTCTTTTAATCAAGTAGCCATTGCAGAGCCTGTTATGGCAGGACAAACCATGCATCTTGATAACGCAATGCCATCACCAAAAAACACCCTTCATTCTGAGCCCCATTTAGTTAATCTCACAACAGGGAGAACATTCCCTCTTACTCAAACAAATATTCTCATTGGTCGTGCCACCAATTGCGATATAGTTCTTAATGATCTTAACGTAAGTCGCACCCATGCTGAAATTAGACGCGAATCAACAACGGCATGGTCAGTTGCCGATTTGGGCTCCACTAACGGAACCCTCGTAAACGGCAGGCACATTGCCCAAACCATGCTCAATGAGGGAGATCGCATTACCACAGGAACCACCACCTTCCTCTTCACCTACCATTAAATACAGCAAGTGAAAGCACATCATCATGAATAAGCTTTGCTTGTTTAGATCATCAAACATTTTTGAGATAGGTATTTCTTTTGATTGACATTATTCTTCTTATAGGACGTCTATTATTTGTAGCGCTTTTATATCTGTTTCTTTTTGCCATTATGAAAACAGGAATTGGTCTTGTGCGTGGACAGCGCAAAAAAGACAAAGGCTGGTCGGTAACAGTAGAAAAAGGCCCTAAGGAACTACGTGGTGTTTGCATTAATGTTCATGGCCCGGTGGTGGTAGGTAGAAGCCCCGGAGCCGATATTGTTATTGGCGCAAGCTACGTTTCTTCTCGCCATGCTCGTTTTGTGCTAATGGGACAAAATCTCTTCATTGAAGATTTAGGCTCTACCAACGGAACCGCCGTAAACGGTGTTTATATAACCGATCCAACACCTCTTAACAATGGCGACAAGGTTATTGTTGGAGATGTTACGATGCGAGTGAGGTTTGCGTAAATGACTAATTCACCTACCCCTCGCTCAAATAGCTCTAAAGTACCAACGGATAGCAATAGAACAAATACATCTGCGCCAACGGTACAGCAAGAGCAACAAACGAAGCAGACACAACCAACACAGCAATCCGCTCAAAAAGCTGCAAATGACGTTGTTCAAGAAAGCTCATTATTTTTTGGATGTCGCACCGACGTGGGAAGGGTACGCGAGCACAACGAAGACAGCTTGGTTGTCATGCCTCCGCTTTTTGCTGTTGCTGATGGCATGGGCGGACACGAAGCAGGAGAAGTTGCTTCTGAAATAGCCATTCAAACCATTTCAGAACTTGCACCAAAACACCCTGACGCCGAAGCATTTACCCATGCTGTTCAAGCAGCAAACCTTAACGTATTAAAAGCACCTGCCAAAGGTATTGGCCGCGAAGGGATGGGTACAACCTTCACAGGAGCGATTCTTGAAAAGGAGCGCTTACTTATTGCCCAAGTGGGAGATTCTCGAGCATATTTACTCCATCAAGGACGCCTTCAGCAAATTACCCGCGATCATAGCCTTATGGCTGATTTGATTGAAGCCGGGCAACTCACTCCCGCAGAAGCCAGAGTGCATCCTAATCGCTCGGTTATTACTCGTGCAATTGGATCAGACCCCCGCACGCTACCAGATATTTACGAACTTAATGTTTCTGCAGGTGACAGACTTTTACTGTGTTCAGATGGCCTCAATGCCATGGTTGAAGATGGTGAAATTGAAAGTATTCTTCGTCGCATACCAAACCCACAAACATGCGCAGATGCCCTTGCCGATGCTGCCCTTGAAGCTGGCGGGCTTGATAACGTCACCGTCATTGTAGCTAATATACAAGGATTTTCTCAGAAAAAAGAACGGAAGCGCATTCGCAAGTCACGTGCTCTTTTTACCTTTTTAACCATAGCGCTCGTTGCCTTGTTGGCCTTAGCTGCATTTGGCGGCTATCAATATGTCAATAATTCCGCCTATCTTATTGAAGAAAATGGCAAGGTAAGCGTTTACCGTGGGCTTCCCGATGAACTTTTTGGCATGCCTTTATCTTCGCTTGAAAAAACAACCGATGTTGAAGTAAGCAAACTCCAACCTGGAGTAGCAAATCGCATAAAAGAAGGAATGAAGGTAGATAACCTTGAAGAAGCTGATCGCCTGATTCAAGCCTATCAAGAAGAAATCGCTAAAAGCCAACAGACTGCTCAAACAGCAAATTCGACAAGCAACACCAATGCTTCTAGCTCTTCTACTTCTAACTCATCAAACTCAAGCACTACCTCTACTTCAAATTCGTCAAATTCCAATTCATCGAATACCCGTTCATCAGGTACGACCAGTGCAGCAAATACAACCAACACCTCTTCAGGCAGCGAAAGCTCATCCTCGCAAAACGCCAGCCAAGGAGGAAATTAAATGACGCGCCGCAATTTAGAACTTGTACTGCTGTGCATTGCAGCTCCTCTTGTTATTCTTTTGTTTGCCATGATTGCACTTGGCGAAGGCTCTACGCTTTCATGGGAAAATCTTGGTGTACCCGTAGGAATTTTTGCAGCTTTTCTTATTGCCCATCTTGCTATTAGAAAACTCGCTCCAGGAGCCGACCCTGCGCTTTTACCACTTTCGTTTGCGCTTTCGGGCATAGGTATCGCTTTTATCACACGCTTAGCTCCCGATTTAGCCATGAAACAAATCTTATGGCTTTTTGTAGGCGTAGCTTGCTTGCTTTTGGTATTGCTGTTTTTAAAAAATCTCGACCGTATCGCAAATTACAAATACACCTTAATGATCATTGGTTTTTTGTTGTTGCTCTCACCACTTTTGCCTGGTATTGGTCAAGAGATTTATGGCAGCAGGATTTGGATTTCTATCGCTGGAATTTCTTTCCAACCAGGTGAAATTGCGAAAATCCTTATCGTTTTATTTTTAGCAGGTTATCTTGCTCAAAACCGCGAAATGCTCTCGGTTTTCACCCATCGCATTGGGCCATTCAAAATACCCGACCTTGCAACATTAATGCCCCTTTTGGTTATGTGGGTTATTTCGTTGTTAATCGTTATTTTTGAAAAAGACCTAGGTTCTGCGCTGGTTGTTTTCTTTGTATTTATTGCCATGCTCTATGTGGCAACGGGCAAAAAAACCTATCTCTTTATTGGACTAGTACTTATCGCTATTGGCGGTGTTGGCGCCTTCATGCTCTTTGATCATGTTCAGGTTCGTGTTGACACTTGGCTTAACCCCTTTAAAGATGCCACCGGCGATGGCTATCAACTTGTACAAGCTATTTTTTCCATGGCTGATGGCGGATTATTTGGCGTGGGCATTGGTAACGGAATGTCTGACCAGATTCCCATTGTAGAAAGCGACTTTATTTTTGCAGCAATTGCCGAAGAGGCGGGCTTGCTCGGTGCAGCTGGCGTTTTACTGTTGTATTTATGCTTTGCTATTCGCGGCCTTGTTACAGCAGCACGCGCAAAATCTGATGTAAGTTCATTTATCGCTACAGGCTTAACCACCTCTATTATTTTACAGGCATTTATTATCGTTGGTGGTGTAACGCGCCTTATTCCTCTTACTGGTCTTACCCTGCCCTTTATCAGTCAAGGTGGATCTTCGCTCTTAGCAAGCTTTATCGCTATTGGCTTTCTTTTGCGCTGCGGTGACCAAAGTACCGGCATTGGTACCGAAATGGTCTCGGGCACCGGTACTATTTCTTCAGAAGGAGTATTAGGGCGCGTTTCGCTTGGAAAACGCCTTACCAAAACAATGATTGCCTTTTCGGTATTATTTGCCCTTTTGGTGGCAAATCTTACCCTTATCATGGTTGTGCAAGCAAACGATTACCAAAATATGCCCAGCAACAACCATACCCTTGCCCGCGAGTCTAAAAACGAACGCGGCACCATTTCAACCTACGATAACGTTGTATTAGCTCAAAGTGTTTTACAAGATGACGGAACATATAAACGCGTATACCCTTCAGGAACCCTTGCAGCTCATGTGGTAGGTTATGCTTCTGAATCATATGGAACCTCAGGCATCGAAGCTTCATACAATGACACCCTTAAAGGGCAGAGCAACTATGCATCATGGGCTGACGTTATCAGCATGGCAACCAATTCAAACACTCCTGGCAATGATGTAAAACTCACCATCAACTCAACCATTCAAAAAGCGGCAGAAAATGCACTGGACGGATTTAGTGGAGCATGCGTAGCAATCGATCCTGAAACAGGAGCAGTATTAGCGCTTGCCTCTTCCCCTACCTACAATGCCTCTGATATTGAATCTATTCTTGCTTCAAGCTCTAATAGCTCAAATTCTTCAGCACTTTATAATCGCGCAACACAAGCACTTTACTCACCAGGTTCAACCTTTAAGATTGTTTCTCTTACCACGGCACTTGAAAACAATGTTGCAACCGAGACAAGCGTATTTTCATCTCCTGGAGAGCTAGAGATTGGCGGCGGCAAAATTACCAACTTTGATAACTACTCCTACGGCGAAATAACCCTTGCCCGTGCCACTGAGCTCTCATCAAATACGGTATACGGGCAATTAGGCACTCAGATTGGCAGCGAACTGCTGGTATCTGGCTCAGAAAAATTTGGATTCAACAAAGATATTTCCTTTGATTTACCTTTAGTTGAATCTCTCATGCCTAATCCAAGTCAAATGACTGAATGGGAAACTGCTTGGTCTGCCGCAGGCGAGCCGGTAGGACAGCACTCAAGCCCTGCTGGCCCTCAAGCAACCGTACTCCAAATGGCGCTTACGGGATGCGCGATTGCAAACGATGGCGTTATCGAACAGCCCTACTTAGTTGATAGCATCTACAACTCCGAAGGCGAATGCAGCTTTACTGCTCGCCCGTCAACACTTACAACGGCAACCTCAAGTTCAATTGCCAAACGCGTAAAAACAGTTCTTGAAGGGGTTGTTAATTCAGGAACTGGTACAGAAGCAGCTGTTCAAGGGGTACAGATTGCTGGCAAAACCGGTACGGCAGAAACAGGCAAAGAATACGACGATAGCTGGTTTGTTGGCATGGGACCTTCGGATGATTGCAAAATTGTGGTAGCCCTTGTTCTTGAACAAGGAGCCTCTCTTGATGGAGGAGCTGCATCAAGAGCACAAAATGTTTTGGAGACTGCGTTGAAAACGCAAGGATCCTTATAAATGTGAGTATTTTCTTGCTAAAAATAAGGTATGCTTTAGCTTGTATAACATAGTTGCTAAAGCATGAGTTCAAAAGGAGAATAAACGTGGCTGGAACCATGGTTGGCAGAACCCTTAACGATCGCTACGAAATAACTGAACGCGTTGGCCTGGGCGGCATGGCAGAAGTCTACCGCGCCAACGATAAAGTACTGGGCCGTATGGTGGCCGTAAAGGTTATGCTGCCGCAATACGCACAAGATCCAACCTTTACCCAACGATTTCGCCAGGAAGCTGCCTCTGCAGCAAAACTACAAAGCCCCTATATTGTGAGCATCTACGATTGGGGCCTTGATGGCGAAACGTATTACATTGTCATGGAATTTTTACGTGGCACCGATTTAAAAACAGCCATTAAAGAGCGTGGATTTATCAACCAGCGTAAAGCGGCTGAGATTGGCTCGCAAGTTGCTCAAGCATTGAGCGTTGCGCATGCCTCCAATATTATTCATCGTGATATCAAACCTCAAAATATCATGATTCAGCCTGATGGCAACATCAAGGTTATGGATTTTGGCATTGCACGTGCCGGAGATGCGGGTCTAAGCCAAACATCAACCGTTTTAGGAACGGCTCATTACGTTTCACCCGAGCAGGCTCAAGGTAAAGATCTTGATCCTGCAAGCGACATGTATTCCCTGGGTATTGTTTTGTATGAAGCAACTACCGGCAAATTACCGTTTGATGGGCAAGATGCTGTAAGCGTTGCGGTAAAGCAGGTTAAAGAAATTCCTGCTGCTCCTAGCACTATCAACCCTGATATTGATCCTTCTTTAGAAGCGATTATCATGAAGGCTCTTGAAAAAGACCCTGCTAATCGCTTTAAAGATGCATCTGAAATGCGCCGCTATTTGAACGACTTTTTAGCAGGACGTCCTGTCAGCTTTGGTACCAATTCGCAGCAAACTCAAGTAATGGGCGGTGCAGTACCTCCTATTAACGGCGCAGGCGCAACTTCGGTTATGCCTTCGGTACCCAACGCTGCCGATCAAACACAAGCCGCAAAATCAAATACCACCTTCAGCGCTACCGATACCCCCAAAAAGAAAAGCAAGAAACCTCTTATCATTGTTCTTGCCATTATTGCGGCGCTTGCCATTATTGGCGGCATCGCATTTGCCGTGAGCAGTGGATCAAATGAACAGGTCGAAATTCCTAAGGTGGCTGGACAAAGCGTTGAGCAAGCAAAAACAACCCTTACCAACGCAGGCTTTACCGTAGGAAAGCAAACCGAGGTATATTCAGCCGATATTGAATCGGGCAAAGTGGTAAGCACTAACCCTGAAGCAGGTAATAAAGCCAAAAAAGGCTCAACGGTTGATATCAGCGTTTCTAAAGGAACCGAGCAGGTAAGTGTCCCGGATTTGCGCGGCATGACTAAAGATCAAGCTCAAAAGGCCTTAAGCGATGCTGGCTTAAAAGCAAGCGAGGGCGACGCAGTTTATTCGTCTGATGTAAACGAAGGTTTGGTAGTAGAGCAAAGTGTTGCTGCAGGAACCTCCGCAAAGAAAGGCAATACTGTTACGTATCACCTTTCTAAAGGCGTAGAGCAAATCACCATTCCCAACGTTGTTGGACAAACGCAATCGAGCGCAGTTTCTACCCTTGAATCCGCTGGTTTTGCGGTAGACATTGCCTACCAAGAAAGCTCAAGTGTTAGCAAAGGTAACGTTATTTATCAATCTGCAACAGGAACTGCTGCTAAAGGTGCAATCATTACGCTTACCATCTCTAGCGGAGAAGCCACAGTAGACGTTCCTAACGTTGTTGGACAAACGCAATCGAGTGCGGAATCAACCCTGAAAGCTGCTGGATTTACGGTAAGCACCACGACCCAGCAAAGCTCAACCGTTGAAAAGGGTACAGTAATAAGCCAATCGGTAACCGGTTCTGCTGCCAAAGGTTCATCTGTCACCATTACGGTGTCTTCCGGATCGTCAAGCAGCTCAAACTCAACTAAAACCTCCTAATGTTTTAGCATTGTAAACGATAGGCAAAACAAAAACATGCCCTCGTAGCTCAGTGGATAGAGCGTCGGTTTCCTAAACCGTGCGTCGGAGGTTCGACTCCTCTCGGGGGCACCATCAAAATACCAGGTTAGAAGCTATTTTTAGGTTCTAACCTTTTTTTGTTATTTGCGATACTGCAAGGGCACGGCGCCAATCGTTTCTTGGTCTGTTAATCCCCAGCTCTTCTTCAGTTATAGGGTGCCGCGCGCAGTTCCGCACGAGCCAAAACATCCAGTGGA
>CAVJWZ010000043.1:0-12997 GCA_963653545.1 uncultured Eubacteriales bacterium
TTGTAGCAAAGACCAGGACAACTAAAGGTGATAGCAGAAGTGGTAAAAATACCGATGATACAAGTTAGCGCAACTAACAAGTGACGCGCGGTCATTTTTTGTTCTCCCATAACCCCTCCTTCGTAATTTGGGGCCGTTTATATAAAGCCCCTTCCCTATCCAAAGGTGCAAATGTTCTTTGAGAGACTCGGTCTATCCTCTCTAAGGACAATGGCACCCAAGGACTCATAAAGTCCCCGAATGCATTCTCTTATTATTGAACGTGTTATAACATGGTCATTATTTGAATATTGACCTGTAGTTTTTATGGGCATAATGGCTATAATGCTAAGAATTTTTTACCAAATTTTTTGTAATTTTTTCTTTATAATACCAGGTCATATACGAATTAATATTTTTCAAAGACTCCGAGTTAAAATTCTTTGTTTTATGAACTTGTTCTAAAATTTGTTCATACTTTTTTCTTTTTTTAACCATTTTTTAGACTTGTGACCCAAATTTTTAAAGCTTTTTGTTGCTCGATTCATTTTTTTAGATGATAGATCGCAAAGCAAGATTGCCCAAAGATCAATGCAATCTATAAAGCAAAAGCTGGACCGGGAATATCCCAATCCAGCTTTACTTAAAAACCCCTCCGAAGATTTAAGCTTTGCTTATGTGCCTCTTGCGTATTATTACGGCATTAGGAGACTTGGTTATGCAGCTGATTATGCAGTTTGTTCTGCAGCTTGGGCAGACTGAACCTTATCACCACGGTAGTCTTTAGCACCAAACTTAACAACAATACTACCAACCGCAAAGCAAGCTACCGCTACGCAAATGCCCACGATGAAGAACGTACTCCAACCAGGACCTTGGTAAATAAGCGCCAAACCAGATGCGGCAAATGCGCCAACCAAGTTAACCGGCATAAGAACCACTGAGTAGATCTTGTCGTAATCCTTTTCACCGAATAACAAACGAGTGATGTAAGGAAGAGCAGTAGTAACCAGTGGGTAGAGCATACCGAAGATAAATCCACCAAAGAATAGGATGGGAAGAATCTTGGTAAAGCCGCCGTACCAAATACCCACAAGTCCAACAACACCAGCAACAGAGCCAAAGATCAAAGCTGCCTGGATAGACTTAGACTCAATTGCGCCAATACTTACCTTACCAACAGCCATACCAATCATGCAGCAGCCCTCAAGCGTACCCGACATAATCATAAGGTCAGGAATGGCAACACCTGATGCGTCTACCGCACAAACGGTTTGATAGAAGGTGGTAAAGTGCTGAGGATAAATACCACCGATGTTGAACAAGCAACCTGCGATGATGAGTACGTAGAAATACCATTTCTTGTAAGCCTGTTTCGCAGGAATGCCTGGCAACTCAAGGTTTTCAGAGGTAATAACTTCACCTTGATGAATTTCTGCACCATAAGCTTTCAATCCAACATCTTCTGGATGTGAGCGAATACAAAACAAGGTAAATGGAATAGAAAGAATTGCGGCAGAAATACCATAGAACAGATAGAGATCGCGCCAGGTTGGCTCGGTTAACAGGTTTGGACCAAGAATAAATTGACCAATGAAGTTAAAGCAAGCTCCACCAAGACCAGTCATGGCATAAGAAATACCTAGCACCAAACCAAGCTTAGCTTTGTACCAGCGATTCAAAAGGCCTGCAACCATCAACCAAAGAAGAGTGATTTCGCCAATACCCATAAAGAAGCCAGAAACATACCACTGCCAAATTTGCGTGTAGGTAGACATTAAAGCAATGCCCCCCGATACAAACACTGCAGCAACGGTGCAGATGATACGAGCATCGTACTTCTCAAGCAGCGCGCCAATAATTGGCGAGAAGATAACCTCTGCAAAATAAACGATTGACATATAAAACGAAACGTCAGAAACCTGAAGTCCCAAATAATTTGCTACCGGACGATAGCAAAGACCAGGACAGCTAAAGGTGATAGCTGCAGGGCCAAAGGTGCATGTGATGCACGTCAGGAGAACCAAAAAATGGCGTGCGGTCATTTTTTGGGTGTTCGCAGAACCAGCCATGATCCTACCTTTCTTTCCGAAGCGCAACAGCCAGCAGGCTCCATAAGCGCTTTCACTTTTCCTTTACTTTCAATACAACAAAAATGATTTCGTTTTGCCTTTAACCTTCCCGCGATGCACAATGCCGAAAAACGATGAGAAGCATCGCATTGCCTATCGCAAAAAGAGCCAAAAACAAAATTGCTTCATTAAGGTGAACCCTCACCAATAATTTTGAAGTTCACAATTCCTACATAACATGGTCAGATATTTTGACCTGACCACTTGACGAAACATGTTATATATGCATCTTATTCATAGGTGTGGATTTTTGTAAATGATTCAAAGATATTTCTATAGGCTCAGCCTATACTTTTCCATCAATTTTAAAAAATTGACCGGTATTTATGAATTTATGAACGTGTTTTGAACCCGTTCATTTATAATTTTGAACCTATTTTTTAACGAAAGTGCGTTTTAAACTCTTCCGAAAACGCAATTGTGAACATGTTCACAAAAAAACTATTTTGATTTGCTGGATGTTGCAGACTATTGGATTTTGTTATTTATTCCCATGCACGCTGCGTTGCCAAATCGATCATATTTTCAACGGCACGCGTTTTATAGGAATTTTTTCGATAGACCAAATAGACAGGATGAAAGCCCTCCCTCACCTCTTCTATATGGATTGTTTTAAGTTGAGGAAACGGCGCCAAACCAAGCGTTTTAAGAGAAAGCCCCACAAGGCTAGTATCGGCAACAACAACACTGCCGAGTGTTATTTCATCGTCGCACCATTGATCAATCGAGATATCAACATCGCCAATAAGCTCTTTTACTTCCTGGCCAATAGGAGTATCGGGCCGATAGGTTACCACCCTGCTACCCGCCAAATCGCTAATAGAGAGTTTTCGTTTTGCCGCTAACTCATGATCTTCATGAACCACCGCAACAAGATCTTGCGAAAGAATAGGAACAAACTGCAAATTGGGTTTGTTTTCAACATAGGCGCAGATAACGATGTCATACATGCCTTTTTCAAGATTTTCAACCAAGCCGCGCGAAAGCCCCTGATAGAGCTTTACTTCAATTTGACTTCCGTAGCATTGCCTGTATTCACTCAATAATGCAGGCAAGTAATCAGACTGAACCGTAAAAATAGTTCCAATATCAATGGTGCCCGATAAATTGTTTGCCTGCTCTTGAGCAATTTGTATGCCCTTATCAATGATGTTTAGACCTTCGCAAATATAGGTGTTAAATTCTTTCCCATATTTTGTAAGCCTCACATTGCGACCTTTTTGTTCAAAAAGAGGGATGCCCAATTCGTTTTCAAGCTGCTTAATGGAATTGGATAAGGCTGGCTGAGTAATGTAGAGCTCTTCGGCAGCTTTAGTAAAATGCTGAACTTGAGCAAGCTTTCGAAAATAGCGCAATTGAGAAAGATTCATTGTTATTCCTATCACGAGCCCATACGTATATTGTACTCCCTAACAGCCCTTTAATGCAGAACGCCCCGCACTCAAATGAGTAGCGGGACGTTATTTGCACGTATACGGTTGTATTTAAAGTTCCAGGTCAAGGCGCGGACATTGACAGAAGTGACTTAGAATTTACCCGATATGTTCGCGACAAGCCCTATGCTCTATAGCTGGTTGAAGATTCCTCGCTTCACTCGCTCAGAATGACCTTACAAGAGAATGTTTGAAACAACGTTTTAATGCAGTGGCGGCAACACCAAAACGCTCTACAACCCTACAGAGCTTTTAGTCAAGATACTCCAAGCGACCGCCATGCTTTTCGCACTCGCGTGCAATGGTGATGCGCTGAACCGTTGGTGCTCCCTCTTCAAGCCACATAGCGCGACAGTCACGATAGAGACGCTCGGTAGGACCATATGGAGAATCCTCAAAGTAGCCATCGCCACCGAAGATCTCAAGCATCTCATCGGAAACCAACCGAACGGTATCGATAGAGAAGAGCTTACAAATTGCAGCTTTTTCGTCGATGTACTCGTTGAACGGATTGTCGTCAAAATCACGCGCGAAATCATAAATCAAGGTGCGAAGCGCATGAATCATCATTTGCATATTGGCGATTTTCATCTTAATTGCCTGGCGCTTGATGATTGGCTTACCAAAGGTTACACGATCAGCAGCGCGCTTGAGAGAAATCTCGAGCATACGCTGAGCCATACCTAAGTTAGAGCAAGCAATATGAACGCGCGATACACTCAAAGAATGAATTGCAACTTCCATGCCCTGACCTTCTTCGCCAAGAAGATAGATAGGATCAAGTTTTACGTTGGTGAATTTGAGGCCTGCATGACCTGCACCGCGGCAACCCATCATGTGAGGCATAGGAATAAGCTCAAAGCCAGGAGCATCGTTTGGAACAAAGAATGCAGAGAGGCGAGAGTCTTTGTCGCTTTGCTGATCAGTCACAGCGATAACATAGGTAAAATCAGAGCAATCCGTATGAGAGATAAGCCATTTTTCACCGTTTAGGATATAAGAGCCATCTGCCTGCTTTTCAGCAGTGCAATGAAGGTCGGCACCGGTGCCACCAGTTTTCTCCGTAATAGCAAAGTTGCAATAAATTGACTTATCTTGGAATTTATCCATGTACTTTGCTTTAAGCTCTGGCTTGCCATAATCTTCCAAAATGCGCCAATTCATATCGGCAGCATGATGAAGATGCATACGCATTCCGCCAGGTCCGCGTGAAAACTCTTCCTGAACCTTTAAAATTTCAAGCTCGTTTAAATTCCATCCGCCATATTCTGCTGGCAGATAAAAACGATAGAGGTCGTTTTCTTTAGCAAGCTCATAAAATTTTTCTGGAAAGGTGTTGGTTACTTCGATCTCCTTTTGAAGCTCTTCAAAAGGACCTTCTGCGAGCTCGCGAATCTGTTTAAGATACGCCTGAAACTGCTCGTCAGTAATGGTAGCTTTAGGATTCATAGCCCCTCGCTTTCTTGCCCCTACCACAGTAGCGACAGGTTCGCTTTCCCTGTTACAACTTGTACTAGCTTTGCCTTACAAGCCTTATAACCCCTATTGTGCGCTCCCCTTTGCGCAAAATCCAATTATTTGATGTCGTGGTTTTTTTGCTCGTTTATAACTTTTATGAATAGGTTGATAAATTTTAATAAAGATTGAGCAATTATAGCGATTTGCTCTATAAAACAACAAAAATCCTAACGATATTGCCGCCTAGGTTGTTGTTTACCCTGCTTGAACGTCAACAATTTTTGCATTTTGGGTAAAAAGCACGTACAGAATCATGCCAATGCCCGAAAGCACCACCGAGAGAACATTAACCGATGCTGGCGTGAATGAAAGGCCTGCCGTTGCAATAAGCTCGCCAGCGCCCAATGCAGCAAGATTGAGTACAACTGACAAAACAACCCCTACGCATTGCAACCATACCAGCTCTTTTATAGAACAGACAACCATCACTGCCGCAGATAAAACCCAAGCAACAAGCAAAAACCAAGTAGAAGCGCTTTGCAAAACACTCACGAGTATTGCATTAAATTGCTCAGGACTTTGGAGATATAAACAAGAGATGGCATCCCATCCTAAAAGAGAACCCGAGCCAAACCCAGCAAGAACAAAAGAAAATACCGCCGCAAACAGTGTAGCAACTAGGGCGTTTTTGAGCTTTAATTGCGCGCCCGCCAAAAGAGGCACAAAAGCCACCAAGCCAACCGAGCCCAAAAGCGGAACAGACAAAACGCCCAACGATTCGGGCAAACCTCGCTTACCCGATAAAACAAACCAGGCAAGTGCCGCACCTATAAGCACCATACCTGCAAGGTAGAGCTCATGAAAGCATAAGACTACTCCAACAAAAATAAGCGCCAGCAAAAACCCAACGGAAGGGAACAGCCCCCCTGCAACAAGTGCGATGGCTAAGATAATCCACGATGCCGGCGAAGCCCAGCCTTCGGGAATAAAAGAGGCATTAGCAACACCAATAAAAGCGCTAAACCCAACCGCTAACGCGCTCCATATACGCACAAGCACCCGCTTTGCTCCAAGCGAAATACCTCGCGGAAGCCCGAGCTCGCGCTCAAAAGACTCCTCCTCGAGTTCTTCTTCATCCTCATCGAGCGAACCTACAATATGAGCAAGTTGACGCTTTCCTTTGCGCGCATCGCCCAAGCACTGCTTCATCTCATGTGCAAAATCAGCCACCGAATCATAGCGATTTTGCTTTTCAGGATCGAGCGCACAAAACATGATGTCATCGATGCTCTCATCTGCCTCATCAAGATACATTGAAGGAACAAACAGCTCGGCCCCTTCTATGGCCTTTTCTGCCTGTTTGATCGTTGAAGCTAAAAAGGGATTATCGCCTGAGATCATTTCATAGGTAAGACTTGCAAGAGCCCATTCATCGCAGCGCTCATCGAGAGGCTCTTGCCTCATTTGTTCGGGCGGCATGTAGCCAATGGTGCCACCTTCCGCCGTGCCAAACCCATATTCGCCCGCCAAGCGAGCCAAGCCAAAATCGACCACTTTAACGTTGCCTTGCTTATCGATAAGCACATTATCAGGCTTTATGTCTAGATGAAGCACCTTATTTTTATGCGCCACTTCCAACGCATGAGAAACTGCCTTGAACACCGCGGCAATAATATCAGGGGTTATCTCTTCGGAATAGAGAGCAAGAAGCTCGCCAAGCGTTATTCCTTCGATATATTCCAAAATAAGATAGGCGGTGCTTGCTTGGATTTCAAAATCATAGACCGAAACAATATTGGCATCGTTGAGCATTGCCGCAGTGCGCGCCTCTTCCAAACCAGGCACAACGCTGGCATCCAACGGAACATTGTTGGGATTGTTAGTATTATTAGCCTTGCCGGCATTACTGGCATTGTTAGCATCGTTGAGCAGAATGCTTTGCGGCGAAGCATCGTTGTGAGTAAGCTCGGCCAACGGCGCACCAGAAAGCGGCATGCATTTAATTGCCACCTTGCGCTGAATGCGGGTATCCCATGCCACCACAACCGAGGCAAAACCGCCCGAACCTGCCTCTTCAAGCACTTCGTATCTGTCTAATAAGAGATTGCTCAAGCCTCAACAAACTCCTGAACAAAATACTTGATAAGCGCAGCAGACGTTGGCGTACAACGCTCGCCCTCTAAGCGCTCATCACACACAGGAATGCCTGTATCAAGAATGGCACGCGTTGCAGGCGCAGGAACATCCAGCACGCCATGAGCGCAGGTAATACTGCCCTTGCCAACCTGCACGCAGGTTGCCTTAATAACTGCCGGGTTAAGCACAAATATTCCCGTACAAATTGCAAGTGCATTACGGATACCCTCTGCATTGCCTACCTCATGAAAATGCGCCTCTTCCACCGCACAACCATGAACGGAGGCTTCGGCAGTCACTAAAATGGTATACACTCCTATGCAATCGTTTTTGATTGTTTGTGGCAACGTTAAGGCCTCAATGGTCTCTTTGACCTCTGCCACATTGTGATGATGTTTATTGGGAATATGAACGCTTTGCATAAGCACATCAAATTGCTCCCGTTGAGCAGTGCTCATTGCATCAAGAATAGTGTTTATTATCTGTGAGCGACTAGCAAACTCTTTAAAATCAAATACTAGCTCTGCCATATAGCCCTTCTTTTAGTTAGCTTGTTGTAAGGTGATTGATAAGATGAGCCTGAAACCCTGCACCAAAGCCATTGTCGATGTTTACCACGCTCACGCCACTGGCACATGAGTTCAACATGGCAAGCAAAGCAGCCACTCCTCCAAATGAGGCTCCGTATCCAACACTTGTTGGAACAGCGATAACAGGGCATGCGGCCATACCACCAATAACGCTAGCGAGCGCCCCTTCCATACCCGCCACTGCAATAATAACCTGCGCCGTCATAATTTCATCCATATGAGCAAGCAGGCGATGAATACCCGATACGCCAACATCAAACAAGCGCGTAACCTTATTACCCAGCGCTTGCGCCGTAAGAGCAGCCTCTTCTGCAACAGGCAAATCGCTCGTACCCGCACAGGCAACCACAATAGTTCCCGTACCCGTTGGCTTAGGCATCAAACCCACCAAACCAACGCGAGCGCAAGGGTAATACGTTATAGGAAGCTCTGCGCTCAAACGTTGATGAGCGTTTTCATCCAAACGTGTAATGAGAATAGTTTTGTGGCCTTTTTCAAGCATGGTCGCACAAATATTGCCAATTTGTTCAGGCGTTTTGCCAGCACCATAAATAACCTCAGCCGCACCTTGCCTGATGGAGCGATGGTGATCTATTTTGGCATAGCCTAAATCGGAAAACGACTCCTTAACAAAAGGCTCTTTTTTCAACGATAAAAGAGCCTTTTCAACCGAAATGCTTCCGTTTGCAACCTCGCCAAGAAGATGTTCTATCTCTTTTTGATCCACAAGCTTCCCTTACGATCTGTTTTGTATGCCTTATCACACATGAATATATGTTAGCTCTAAACTTTAAGCGCCAAGCTTTTCATCAATGGTGGGCATAATGGCACTGATCTCGATATGCTGAGGGCAAATTGATTCGCAGGTAGCGCAGCTTGTGCAGTTTGAAGCGTCTTTGCCAAATTTGGTAACTTCGTTTTGATAATACGCTTTTGCCTCATCCAAGCCTTTAAGATACTCAAGATTGTAAGCATTAAAATTATACGGAATGGCAATTTTTTCGGGGCAATACTCAACACAATAATTGCAGCCCGTACAAGGAACAACCTCATAACTACTAAATGCTTGTTTTGCCTTTTCAATTACCGCTAAATCATCGGCATCCATCATGCCAACAGCAGCCTTTTGAGCCAAGACGATATTTTGATCAACCTCTTCCATGGCGCCCATGCCAGAAAGAACCACCGAAACCTCAGGCAAATTCCACAGCCAATTAAACGACCATTCAACAGGCGTGCGCTTATGTTGCGCTGCATCAAACGCATCTTGGACCTTTGCAGGAACATCAACTAAAAATCCACCGCGCAAAGGCTCCATAACAACAACACCCATGCCGCGCTGGGCAGCAAGCTTTAAACCTTTAACCCCTGCCTGATAATTGGCATCATAATAGTTCAATTGAATCTGAACAAAATCCCAATCGGCAGCATTGAGCACTTCTTCAAACAAATCGTAATCATCGTGGAATGAAAACCCGATGTACTTAACCGTGCCGTTTGCCTTTGCCCTTTGAATAGCATCAACAGCACCGTATTTTAAGCAGCGCTTCCAACTTCCACCGTTAATTGAATGCAACATGTAAAAATCGATATAGTCGGTTTTTAGGCGCTGGAGCTGCTTTGCAAGCAGGCTGTCAAAATCGTCCTCGGATTTATACATCCATGTTGGAGATTTAGTAGCAAGATACACCTTTTCACGATACCCATCTTCTAGGGCCATGCCTGTGATTTTTTCAGACATACCACCGATGTAATTAAAGGCCGTATCAACATAATTAACGCCATTATCAATTGCATGGCGAACCATCTTAATTGATGCATCAATATCAACTTGGTCGGCAGGAGTTAGCGCCTCTGCCTGCCCGCCATCTTTCATAGGAAGGCGCATCATACCAAACCCTAGTGGGCTTACTTTTGCACCTGTTTTTCCTACCGCGCGTAATTGCATAGCTCCCCTTTCAGCGATATATATACTTCTCCCGTAAGTATTGTAACGCACGCTATCAACCTGTAGCTCAGAAGAATGTATTGATGCGGCAAGTAGCACAACGTCATTCAAGCGTTGTGCAAAACTATCGTGGCGACTTTTATGTAGGAAAATATTAATGAATAACTATTAACTCGCATAATATTGCGAATGACCAGAACAAATGGAGGTCACCTAATGCTAGATGTATTAGGGATTGACTACACAATGTCTGCCGCTCTGAAGCTCCTAACCTCAGCAAAGTTAACCGCCTCAGCCACCCAGATAAATGCAGGAGGGTTTCTACAAGTACTTTTCTATAACTGCTTGATAGCGGCCACCGATACCCACGCAAAAACTACTCCGTCATACTTTCTGCTAACGACGAGCATAGGCTAGCGCCCATGTACGATGTCGCGCCAATTGCGCCATAGGTAGAACCTACGAATTGAAAGATAAAACCACCCAAGCCCAGCATAAGAAAACCTTGTTCTAAATCTGTGAAGCAGGTGAAGGATCTAGACAAACATCGCGTTGCTACGCTCAAAGCGCAACAGCGCGGTAGAAAATGATAAGTATATCTTTCGCTCCCATGCCCACGCGCAGGTGGGCATGGGAGCTACTCAAGAGTTTTACTAGTGTTTCTCTATGCAACTATATGATTACATAGCGAAGCAGGGGACAACACCACACCAACGATTACTATTGTTATCCCAAGACGGGTTACCATCAGTCTCTACATTACCGTAAACTTCTGAACCATTTATCCACGGAGAGCGCAACCACCATTTCGAATAAGAACGACTCTTAGGGGCATTACCAGCACGAGTATTCGTTATATTTGCGATAGCACTATTGGCACCTCCTGACGCAGTCACCCTATTTACAAACCAGTTGTACTGCGTACCTTCTTGGTTAACCCTATCCCAATTATAGCCTGTAAGCTCGGTGTAGGATATGAGCCAAAACCTATCGGAAGTAGTAGCAGTAGGATGATTAGAACCAGAACCAGTTGCCCTCTTTGGTATCTCTTTTGGAGAAAGATCAGACAAACCGTATGGAACATAACCGCTCGATGAAAGCATACTCAATCGCATGTCGCAACTTTGCCAACCATAGGTATTGTTTCCAGAACTATCCATCTGCTTAGCCTCAGGCAGCGAATGCGTTGCCATGAAGGTTACAGCAGAACCGTCGCCATCATGTGCGCCTACTTGGATGATGCGGAATTCAACGTATCCGTTAGCTGCATAGCTACCAGAGCTATCGGTAGTAGAACCATACCATTTGGTAAAGAGATGAGTATCAGCGTTTGAGTATCCCTGATAGATATTTTGAACAGCACTTACTGAATTTCCTTCAGAGTTAGTTTCAAGCTTGTTGCCATCAGGGTCTTTAAGCTCTCCATGAAGCAGTTTCATATCTTCATCAATTTGAGATTGGTTTCTCTTAACATCGGATGTAGGAGATGATGTGTTAGTACTAAACCAATAACCACCACGGGCAGTTTGTGTCCATTGGGCATACAGATCGATAGTAGCCCCTGGTTTTGCGTTTTCAAAGGTAACGCTTTCTTGCTTATCGGTATAGGTTGTTGCAGAAGTACTTCCCTGTTCATCGGTAGTCCAGTTTTTAAAGCTATAGAGATAGCCCGATGCAGACTTTCTAAAGTTATTAGCATCAAGTGTTATGCTTTCAGTTGTACCACCCTCACCAGTATAGGCATATGCGGTTTGGGTATATTCGCTAACAGAGCCTTTATTACCGGCATTGTTTGAGCCATGGCCATGATAGCGAATGGTGTAGGCAGAAGATAGAACGTTTAGCGTAGTGGATATATTTACGGTTTTGTAGTTTTTAGTATCTTCAGGAGTATAGACAACATCGCGAGGAACTACACCTATCTTATCAACTCCCGGTAGCTTGTAGGTACCATCTTCCCAGGCAATGCTTCCTGTGTATTTGGTTTTGTCATATTCAGGCAAAGCAACTTGAGAAAGTGTTTGATATGTGTATCCCCAAGTAACTAAGTTTGAAGGAATTGCAGGAACTGCTTGTTTGATAGTCCAAGTACCTTCTGCACTACCTGTGCAGTTAGGGCTACCACCGTTTATGACAACCTTATAGTCTCCTGCATTTGTAGCAGTACGAGTAGAAGAAGTGGTATCAATACTCCAGTCGCCTTTTTGGAAATCTACCCAGTCATAGATAACGTTGACGGTATCTACACTAATATCATTTCCTGAATAGGTGTTATCTGTTGGCGTTGTAGTAATGGCTACCTTAGCCTTTGAAATATCTAAAGGATTAATCTGCCAAGAAATCGATTTTTCACCTTGCCACTCACCTATGCCTTTAATGGTGATTTTTGAAGAGATACCTGCATTGGTAAGAGATTCAATAGGATCTACTAGTTCATAGTCTGTGCCTTCTTCAAGGATAGTATCCCCTAGGCTTACCTTCTCGATTGTTGGAGATTGAGGTCTTCCATTATAGGTAAGAGACGTAATATCAATACTTGCTCCCTCAATGGATTTATTATCCCCAATAGTCCAGGTGCCTTTTGCACTACCTGTGCAGTTAGGGCCTTTGCCAACTACAACAACCCCATAATCTCCTGGCTCTTTGGCCGTGAGAGTAGAATGTTCCTTATCAACTTCCCAGTCAGTATCTTTAAAGGTTGTTCCTTCAAGGGTGATACCGGTAACCTTTGCGTCAATATCACTTCCGGTATAAGGAGTGCTTTGTGGATCGATATTTACAATAGCGTTTTTAATATCTAGAGGAGTAATGTTCCAGCTAACAGAAGCCTCACCAGTACAATTTTTCTTACCTTTAATTCTTAAGGTGTATGTGTTTTCATCTGTTAACACATCAGTTGCAGAAACATCAGAAGTGGTATCAAGCTCATAGTCATCTGAGTGAAGTTCAGCTTCTCCTACCATAACACTTATGATGTCTACGTCTTGTTTGCTACCGTTATAGATAAGCTCTCTGAGATTGATAGTAGTTGTATCTTGTGTGATCTCTAGTTGAGTAATAGCAAAAGAGTGAGTGCGATTACTTTCAGGAAGCTTGTAGTTATCTCTACTCTCTCCCGTAAGAGTTTCTATGCTTGCTTCATAGTTGTTTCCAACATCAACTTTGCCACCAATAATCTTTGGAGCTACGTCATCATCTCCAACAACACCAGAAAGAGTAGCACTTGGTGTGTGCGTTTTTCCATCATAGGTAAAGCTGAAAGGCTCATTCCATGTAATACCTACCTCTTTAGGGTTGATGGTAAAGGTAAGCTCTTTTGTA
>CAVJWZ010000044.1:0-12466 GCA_963653545.1 uncultured Eubacteriales bacterium
GGCATTTTGTCGATTGCGTTAACAGCGCTGATAATGCTAACGACGCAGATGGCGCCAACGATGCCGATACTGCTAACGATGAGGATAGTGCCGACGATGTTTTGCTTAAACCCGACGGAAGTGTAGTGTGGTTTGAACAAGAGCGCATACATACGGCTAATACCCACGGAACAGGGTGTACACTTTCTTCCGCTATAGCTTCTGGCCTTGCACTGGGCATGGATCTTGAACAGGCGATTTCACGGGCAAAACTATACCTCACTGAGGCGTTGCGCAATAATCCCAACCTTGGAAAGGGTTCGGGGCCGCTCAATCATATGTGGGAATTCTCAGACAGAGCTGCAGCTGACCTCCACAATTAAACAACGGCTTTAAGCAACATTTGAGGGTTATAGGGCGGAGCCTTGCAGGGCAGAGTCTTGTAGGGTGCAGCGGCGATAATTGTTGTTTGCTAGGATTTTGCAGGGTAAGTGTTATTACCATTGCGCTCAAGCTTTTTGCTCATTAAAAAGCTTCTGAGCATAAGCTTTGAGGGCATCGGCATCTGCGGGGACTTCTTTTTCAAACACAGCATTAAGAAGGGCAGTAAGAATCTCTCCAATTTGTGGCCCTTGAACGAACCCAATTTCAATAAGATCGGTTCCTGATATAGGCAAATCTTTAATGCTAAAGCAATCGCGCTCGGCAATCATTTCATCAAAGAGATTTTCAATTTCATTGGTTAGCGCTACGCGTTCATGGCAAAAGGGCGCCTGAGAGAGGGCATCGGCTCTCATGAGGTCGCACATTGTATGAAAAAGATATTCCTTTTCTTCCAATTTTATGAAAAGCTTTCTGATGCTTTTTTTGGTTGGTGCAGGTCGAGTGTCGTGGTAGCGCACCAGTAGCGCTAAATCGTGAGAAAGCTTTTTAGGAAATTTGAGCCGCTTTGCAATATCTTTAAGATGTTCAGCGCTAACGTTGGGGTGCCCATACATGTGCCCAATTCCATTTTCGTCAGTAAAAAATGTGTCGGGCTTTCCCATATCGTGGCACAGTGCCGCCCATCTGCCGAGCGGATACGGGGGCATATTTTGAACAACATAGGCGGTGTGTTCGAGCACGTCATAGATGTGATATTTGGTTTTTTGATCAAGCCCTTTCATAGGTAAGAGTTCAGGCAAAAACACTCCCAAAACGTCAACGTACTCAACAAGCACCCTGCGGCAATATTTGCCACAAATAAGCTTTTCAGTTTCAGTAAAAATTCTTTCAGCTGCTACCGAATTTAAAAGCTCCGTGCAATTATAGAGCGATGTTTCAGTAGTTTTTTCAAGAGAAAATCCCAGTTCAGAGGCAAAGCGAAGGGCGCGCAAAATGCGAAGTGCATCTTCTGAAAAGCGCGCGGTAGCATTTCCAACGCAACGAATGAGCTTATTGTCCAAGTCTTTCTTGCCACCAAAAATATCAAGTAAGCCTCGCGTGGGATGAAAGGCCAAAGCATTGATAGTAAAATCTCTACGAGCGAGATCTTCTTCTATGTTGCCAACAAACGTAACGCTATCGGGATGGCGTTTATCGGAATATCTTCCTTCACTTCGATAGGTTGTTATTTCAAAGGGCACATCGTTGTAAATAGCCGTTATGGTGCCGTGCTTAATGCCGGTGTCGTGAACGGCAAACCCTTTCGCAAGCAGTATTTGCTTGCTTTGCTCAGGCGTTGCATTGGTGGCAATATCAAAATCGTTTGAAGGAAGGTTAAGCATCGAATTGCGAACAAACCCTCCAACAAGCCATGCTTCATACCCCGCATTTTCAAGTGCGCTTAGAGTTGCAAGTGCTTCATCGGGGAGGGTAAACGTTATTCCGTTAAAACAAAAAGAGGCACCTGCTCCCAAACATTCATAAGATTTTTGAGAACAGGTGCTCTGGTTCATGGTGAAGTGTCCTTTCGGCTTGTTTGAAGGTTAGCAACCCTTCCATACAGGCGTTCTTTTTTCAGCAAAGGCCGAAGACCCTTCATGGGCATCTTTGCTTCCACGTGTTATTTTTTCATACTTCTCAACAACATCCCAGCCATGAGAAGGGTAAATAGAGCTTTCGCTCATAGTTTCATAGGCAGTTCTTTTTGAGTACTTAATAGAAAGAGGTGCTCCTAAAGAAATTTTATGGGCTAATTCTAGCGCTTTATCAAGGACTTGTTCATCAGGAACAGCATAATTGATAAGCCCCCATTCTACGGCTTTTTGTGCCGATATTGGCTCGGCTACTAACAACAGCTCGTTGGCAAGCTTTGTTGGAATTTGCTGAGCAATGCGCAAGAGCGTACCGCCTCCTGCTGCGGTAAGACCAACGCGTGGCTCGGGGAGCCCAAAAATTGAATCTGTTGCTGCAACGCAAAGATCACTTGAAACAACAATTTCAACGCCGCCACCTAAGGCCTTGCCATGTACAGCTGAAATGATGGGTTTGTCAAAATAGCGTTTTGTCATGCCGGCAAATCCCCATTTTTCCTTGCCCTCGGGCATGCGATGTGTTCCGTTTGCTATTTCTTTTAAGTCTGATCCCGCGCAAAATACATCACCGTTATTGGTGAGAATACACACGCGTAAGCTGTCGTTTTTATCCCAGTAGTCAAGCGCGTTGCTTAAATCTTCTTGCATCTGGTTATTGATAGCGTTTTTGGCCTTAAGCCTATTAAAGGTGATAATGAAAATTGAGTCGCGCTCTTCGGTGATAATGGTTTCATACTGCATATAATCCCCCTCTGGTATGAATTTCTCCTAATTTCTCCTGATAAAAGTATAGTCTTTGATAGGTAAAACTTAAATAAATGAGGTAAATATATTGGAGTAATCAATAGAAATAGTTGATATGCTCTATTTTTGATCACTGGTTTTTAAAGAGTTTCAAATTATTTATAGAGGCATAGGATACAATCCCGTACAAGTTCAAATATCTATTTGCTGTATAAGATGCTGAGTAAGAGGTTGTTATGCTGGATGAACTTCATATTTCTAATGTTGCGCTTATTCGTGATGACTGGTTTACTCCAGCACCATCGTTTACGGTGGTAACGGGCGAGACGGGTTCAGGCAAAACAGCCCTTATCAATGCGTTTAAGCTGCTCGTTGGCTCACGGGCCGAGGCTGGCTTGGTTAAAGAAGGCACCGAAGAGCTCAAAGTTGAAGGGCGATTTTTTTCAGCGCAATCAGATGAGGAAGATTTGGTAGTGCGCAGAGTTACCGCACAAGGCAGGTCACGCATTTCAATCAACGGTTCTATGGCTTCGGTTAAAGATCTTGCCGCTGGGGTGGGCGCCTCGGTTGACTTATGTGGTCAGCATGAGCACCAGCGCCTTATGGATACTTCGCATCAGCGCGACCTCTTAGATGCCTGGGGTGGCAAGGCAGTTGAAGAGGCCCTTTTATCGTATCGTGCGGCTTTTGATGAGATGAATGAAGCTCAAAAAAACCTTGATAGATGCCAACAAGAGCTAACAAAAGGTGCGCAAAATCTTGAACAGGCGCGGTTTGTAGTAAGAACTATCGAAGAGGTTAATCCGCAACCAGGGGAGTACGAAAAGCTTCTTGAAGAGCTGCCTCGTTTTGAACATGCAGAAGCATTGCTGCATGCTGCCGTGCGCGTTAAAAATAATCTCTCGGGCGAAAATTCTGTTTTAGAAAAAACCGATGAGATAGTATCTGCACTGGAATCAATGGTTCGTTTTGATGCATCGCTTGCTCAAGTCCTACAAACGGCACGCGATGCATATTATTCCCTTGAAGATGTGTTACAAGAAGCTTCTTCTTATGCGGCTTCTATCGATTATTCCCAAGAAGAGCTAGAAAGCAGACAGGAGCGCATTGCTCAACTTCAGGGGCTTATGCGCTCATATGGTCCGGGCATGGAGGATGTGTTTGTTTGTCTTGCTCACAATAAAGATTTTTTGAGCCGCTATGAAGCACGTGATGAATTACTCGATCAGGCGCAAGAGCGCCTCAATCAGGCAATGCGTACGTTATCTCAAACAGCGCATGAGCTTGCAAAAGCAAGACGAGAAGCCCTACCAAGTTTTCTTGTAGCGGTAAATGCCCAACTTGAGCGCTTGGAAATGGGCTCAGCTCATATTGAGGGTGAATTCAATAATCTTGAACAAGATAAATGGAGCAGGGATGGTTCTCAGACGTTTGAACTTTTGTTTGTTCCAGGGCAAAATCTCAAACCGCAAAAACTTAACCATATCGCTTCAGGGGGTGAGGTAAGTCGAGTAATGCTTGCCATCAAAGTGGTTTTAGGGGATAGGGACGAGGTTGATACGCTCGTATTTGACGAAATTGATGCAGGCGTTGGCGGGCAAACTGCTCTCGCCCTTGCTTCTGTTCTTAAAGATTTATCAAAAACTCATCAGGTTATCGCAGTAACCCATTTAGCCCAAGTGGCAGCTTGTGCTGATAAGCATTTTTGTGTAAGAAAAACTGAAGAAGCAACCCCTCAAACAATCATAGCGTTGTTGGCAGAAGAAGAGCGAGAGCAAGAGCTTGCTCGCATGCTTTCAGGCGAGGTAACCTCAACCTCGCTTACCCATGCCAAAGAGCTTCTTGAGCGCAACTTAGCTTAAGAAGCGTGAGGTAATCTTCTAACCTGCGAAAATGTTCAAGAACCGTTACTCCAAAGTTATATAGGAACGTGAGAATCTCAAACTAACAACGTAGTTTTGTTCGACATAGCAAAACCCGCCACTTATGGTGTGGGCCACAACTTGGTGTTTGACATTGCATACAGTGGGACGTTATTCATCCATTCCTGTTCTCGAAACTTTGAAAGGCTCAAGCGCATAGCAGCAACTTCAGAGTTTTTCGCTTTGAAGGCGCGCAAACTTTTCGATCGTAAATTTTCTTCCGCTTTAACTTCAATAGCCACAAGCTGGTCTTTGCTTTGCACGAGAAAGTCAATTTCTCCTATGGAATTTTCTGCCGACCAATAGAAAGGGCGCATCCTGCAGCAAGAAACAAGCTGCTGACATACATATTGTTCGGTTAGGCCCCCCTTAAATTCAGTGAACACTGCATTGCCATTTACCACTGCAGCAGGTTCAAGGTTGCACATAGCACACAAAAGCCCCACATCAAGCAAGAATACCTTAAATGATTTGTTGTCGTTATAAGCCGAAAGTGGAAGCCCTGGTTTAGTAACGCGCGCAACTTGGGTAATTAAACCTGCCTGCGTAAGCCACGTGAGTGCTTCTTCAAAATCTTTGGCACGCGCTCCTTGCCGAATGCGTCCAAAAACAAACTTGCGGTTTTCCTGGGAAAGATGCGATGGAATAGATTCCCACGCCTGCATCATGTTAAAAAACGCCTTATGTGGTGCATGCTTTGAAAAATCGCGCGAATATCCAACGAGAATTTCTTTTTGGATTCCTTGTACTTGTTCCATGCTGGCACCATGGATAAACGCGTCAACCGCTCCAGGCATTCCTCCTACCACGTAATATTGCCGCAAAAGCGCTGTTGCACTCTCTGCAAACGATGCCATACTTTCAATGTTGTCTGAATCGTAGAGTTCTCGCAGTGCAGTGTTGTTGGTGGCATCCATGAATTCGCGAAAACTTAACGGGAAAAGGTCAAACGTGTTCGTTTTGCCTACGGGGTAGCCCGACCCAGCGTGAGCAACAAGCCCCAACAGCGACCCCGCAGCGGCAACAGCATATTCAGAAGCGTCTTCACAAAAATATTTAAGAGCAGTAATGGCCTTGGGACATGCCTGTATTTCGTCAATGATAATAAGCGTGTCATAGGGTGTGATGTTCACGCCTGTGTAAAGCGAAATATCATTTATCATACGTTGCGCATTGAAGTCGTTCTCGAAAAATGAGCACGCTGTTGAGTTGTTATCAAGGCTTACATAGGCAACTTTATCGAAATGCAATCGGCCAAATTCTTTCAAAAGCCATGTTTTACCAACTTGTCTGGCGCCGTTAAGAACAAGTGGTTTGCGCATGGGGCTGTTTTTCCAATGAATGAGTTCTTGCATAAGAAATCGGTCCATGAGTTGCTCCTTTTTGGATTTTTTTATTGCATGGTCACGACGTTTCAGAGAGAAAGAATTTGAGTTACATCCAGATTATTGCATGATTTCACACTTTTAAGGACGTAAAAATGTGAAATTTAACACTTTTCAGGATGTTATAGAAATTTTTAATCGTAGTAGCCGAGGAATTTCAAACCAACAATGTAGTTTTAGTTCATCGCTGTCCTGCAATACGGACATGCGCTCGCAAGTGCCCCTGCAATGCAGATAGGGCGAATCTCGAAGACACCCTTATCGGCACCGTTCGTTTGCGCGTACGCACAAACTCACTATGCGCCTCGCTCCATCATTCCGTTTTATAATCGCGGTTTTCTTTCAGAAAACCTTATAACAGAAAATGCTGAGTGCTTCTCGATTACCCTATCTGCATCTCGGAGCAGGGCTTCGAAGGCCATTTGGATAAACTTTTCGCATTTGCTCATGTTTTTTATTGCGAAAGTAAAAAGGTTTGGATAGTATAAACCCATCTTATTAATTCCCCTCAACAGCATAAGCAGCGCAGCGCAGTTTTTGTTTTTGGGCTGCTCGTGTGTTTATTGGTCTAAGGAGGACTTAGGTGAAATTCTTTCTAGATACTGCCGATTTGGCAGAAATCGAAGAAGCGGCGAGCTGGGGAGCTCTTGCCGGCGTAACCACTAATCCATCTCTGTACTCGCGTATTGGTGGCAAGTTGGATGATTTTCATGATCATATCAAGCGAATTTGCGAACTTGTTGATGGCCCTGTTTCGGCGGAGTCGGTAGCAATGACGCGTGATGAAATTATCGCCGATGGCAAAAAATTGGCATCTATCGCCGATAACGTTGTAGTTAAAATTCCAACTATCGTTGAGGGTTTGGCTGCTACTAAAGTTTTGGCTTCTGAGGGCATTGCCGTTAACATGACGCTTTGTTTTAGCGTTCCTCAAGCAATTTTAGCGGCGCGCAGCGGTGCTCGTTATATTTCGCCCTTCGTTGGCCGTTTTGATGATATTTCTGAAGATGGTCTTGTGCAGCTTGAAAACGTGGTCTCTGCACTTGGCAATTATGATTTTGGTCATGATGTTGAGATTATTGCCGCTTCTCTTCGTAGTGCAAATCATGTAACGCAGGCGGCACTTATGGGCGCTGATATTGCAACGGTTCCCTTTGCTGTTTTAAAGAAATGCGTTGAGCATCCTCTTACCGATCGTGGGCTTGATGCATTTTTGAAAGACTGGGAGAAGGTTCAAAACGCATGAGTGTAGCTGATACCAAAGAAGCGCCCGGTAAGTCAAACGATACTTCAACTGCTAACGATTCGGCAGCAAAAAGCGCTCTTGAAAAAAGCGCTTCTGAAAAAAACCCTACCGAAAAAAAGGCGCCAACTTCTTCTCGCAAAAAAGCAGCCAGTTCAGAAAAGGTTGAATCGGCAGCCGATGAAAATTCTAAACGGCAGCATAAATCGCAGCCTTCTTCTAAAAAAACGGGCGCATCACAAAAGAACAATTCTTCGCAAAAATCCAACCGTCGCCGCTCACGCAGACAGCACGGTAATTCTTCAAGAAGAGAGCCCGTTGTACCTCAGACTAATCGTGAAGATCTTGAAAAATTAAAAGTTGTTGAGTTGCGCGCAAAAGCGGCTGAGTTGGGCGTTGAATCTAAAGGTCTTAAAAAGGCGGAACTTGTTGAGGTTGTTTTAGCGGCATCGGTTAAAGCTGAGGGCTTTGTTGATACCGAAGGCATTCTTGATATTCTCTCTGATGGATATGGCTTTTTGCGCACAAAAGGGTATCTTCCCAGCGAAGATGATGTGTATGTGGGGCTTTCGACAATTCGTCGTAATGGTCTTCGTAAAGGCGATTATGTTACGGGTCAGGTTCGTCCGCCGCGTGATAATGAAAAATATGCAGCTTTACAAAAGGTTAATACCGTCAATGGTATCGCACTTGAAGAGTTGGGAAAGCGCATTCGTTTTGCCGATTTAACTCCTGTTTTTCCTGATGAGCGCCTTGTTATGGAACACGGAAGAAATACCATTACCGCCCGCGTTATTGATTTATGTGCGCCAATTGGCAAAGGTCAGCGCGGTTTGATTGTTTCTCCTCCTAAGGCGGGCAAAACTACCATTTTGAAAGATATTGCAGCAGCCATTACTGCTAATAACCCCGAAGTACATCTTATGTGCTTACTGGTTGATGAGCGCCCTGAAGAAGTTACTGATATGGAGCGTTCCATTCGAGGTGAGGTTATTTCTTCAACCTTTGATATGCCGTGTGAAAACCATGTGGCTGTTTCTGAGATGGTTATTGAGCGAGCAAAGCGCCTGGTTGAAACGGGTAAAGATGTGGTAATTTTGCTTGATTCGCTTACTCGCTTAGCTCGTGCGTACAACTTAGCCCAGCCTGCTTCTGGTCGCATTCTTTCGGGTGGTGTTGATTCTACCGCGCTGTATCCGCCCAAGAAGTTTTTGGGTGCTGCCCGCAATATTGAAGGGGGAGGGAGCTTAACCATTCTTGCTTCAGCCCTTATCGAAACTGGCTCAAAGATGGATGAAGTCATTTTTGAAGAGTTTAAGGGAACGGGCAATATGGAAGTTAAACTTGATCGTTCATTGGCAGATAGAAGAATTTTCCCTGCTATCGATCCAGTTGCTTCTGGCACTCGTCGAGAAGATTTGCTGCTTGACCCGCAAGAGGCTCCGCTGATCTGGGCGGTTCGTCGTATTTTGGCCAACAGAAACAATGTGGAACGCTCAATGGATTCCTTTATTAAATCCCTGCAGCAAACAAGAAATAATCAGGAGTTTTTGTTGCGAACAGCGAAAAAGGCTCAAGGTCGCCAATTAGAGGATAATATCGAATTCTAACGGGTGAAAATGCTAAAATCGCGCCCGCTTTGTCGGGCGTGTTTTGTTTTTGAGGAGTGCTTATGACGCAATACCAAAATACCCCTTATACCGGATATCCAGTGCCTCCTGTTGGGGTAGATGCAGGGTATGGACAAGGATATGGGCAGGGCTATAGCCAAGGATATGGGTCGTATGATTGTTCTGCATCTTGGCAGCAACAACAGCCACAGCAGCCTCAGGCACAACCGTTTCAACAAGCACAACCTCAACACCCGCAACAACCGCCTCAACAAAAAAAATCAAAAGCACCTCTTATTGTTGTTGTATGTGTTCTTGCTTGTTTGCTTGTTGCTGGTTTGAGCTATGGTGTGTTGCATAATACCGTGTTTGCCTCTAAAAACGTTGCTCTTATTCATATGGAAGGGACGATAGGGAAAGATTCGGGCGCTTGCAACGCAGAAGGGTTATTATCGCTTTTAAGCGAAGCGGAGCAGGATAGTTCGGTCGCTGCCGTTGTTTTGCGGGTTGATTCTGGCGGAGGCTATTCTGCCCAGGGTGAAGAAATGGCTCAGTACGTAAAAAACTTCTCTAAGCCAATTGTTGTCTCGTCGGGTTCAACTAACGCATCTGCCGCTTATTTTATTTCTTCCCAGGCTGATTATATTTATGCCAATGCTTCAAGCTCGGTTGGATCAATTGGCACCATCATCCAGCTTCTTGATTATTCTGATTTGCTTGAAATGTTGGGCGTAGATGCAGTTACTATTGAGTCAAGCCCAAGTAAAGATTCTTCATATGGAACACGTGCGTTAACCGAAGCAGAAATTGCTTATTATCAAGATCAAGTCAATAAAATAAACCAGGTGTTTATTGAGGCAGTGAGCGAAGGTCGCGACATGAGTGTAGACGATGTCAAAAAGCTTGCCACTGGCATGACCTTTACCGGTACCGAGGGTGTTCAAAATGGCTTGATTGATGAGGTGGGAACTTTATCTGATGCATGCAAAAAAGCAGCATCTCTTGCTGGGTTATCACACTATGGTATTGTGACCCTTGATAGCACTTCATCATATGATGAGCTGTTAAAGCTTTTGAACGATAAATAACAACGGTATCTAAGTTGTATGTTCTGATAAGAAAGAGCGATGCACATGCAAACGCCTCAAAAAAAACAGGTTATATGGCCTAAACGAGCAGTTGTTACCGCAGGTATGCCGTATGGCAATAAATCGTTGCATTTTGGTCATGTAGGTGGGGTTTTTGTTCCCGCCGATTGTTTCGCGCGTTTTTTGCGCGATAGAATAGGCGCGGAAAATGTTTGTTTTGTTTCTGGCACTGACTGTTTTGGCTCTCCTATTGAAGAAGGGTATCGCAAAGAGATAGAAGCAAAAACATTTTCAGGAACCATCGAAGAGTATGTTCAGCGCAATCATGATGCACAAAAAGCTACGCTTGATAGTTATGACATCAGTCTTGATGTTTATGAGGGAAGTGGTCTTGGGCATTGTGGTGAGGTCCATCAGGCAGTTTCAACGGAATTTATTGAACGTTTGCATGAAAATGGGCTGCTCCATTTGGAGTCAACGCTGCAATTTTACGACACGCAAGAACAGATGTTTTTGAATGGCAGGCAAGTTGAAGGGCACTGTCCTGTGCAGGGTTGCAAAAGCCAAAAAGCTTATGCTGATGAATGTGATTTGGGCCATCAGTACGATCCAGCCGATCTTATCAAGCCTGTTTCTACGGTTTCGGGGACGGTTCCCGAGATGCGTGAAGTAAAAAATTGGTACTTTGATTTGCCTAAGCTTTCATATGTGGTTAAAGAATATGTAGAGCGCCTTGAGGGCGATCCTCAAATTCGTCCCGTGGTAACAAAAACTATTAAGGAGTTTTTGGCTCCCCCTATTATCTATATCAAAAATGAGTTGTATGATCGCTATCTTGTCATAGCCGATAGCCTTAAAAACCATGAATATCGCGCTCCTGAAAAAGGAAAACAAAGTTTTGAAATAGAATTTGAGAGCATTGAAGATAGAGATGCGGCGCGCGAGGTGCTCACCAAAGCAGGAATACGCTTTAGAACAGGCAAAACGCTGGTTCCGTTTCGTATTTCAGGCAATGCTGGTTGGGGTGTTGCTGCTCCAGAAATGGAAGGGGTGCGCGATTTAAGCGTTTGGGTTTGGCCAGAAAGCTTATGGGCTCCTCTTTCGTTTACCATGGCCAGAAACGATAAATATGGGCTTTCTCGCTCGTTGTGGCGCAAATTTTGGTGCCGCAAAAATGCTCAGGTGTATCAGTTTATCGGGCAAGATAATTTATATTTTTATGGGGTCGCACAACCTGCTTTGTTTGCAGCTCAACAGCTCTCGGAAGAAATTGTTTCTAATCCTCCAGAGGGAGAGCTTCAGCAAACCAAGCTCATAGCCAATCATCATATTTTATTTGGTGATAAAAAGGCTTCATCTTCAAGTGATATAAAGCCCCCTTCGGCTGATGAGCTGTTGGATTATTACACGGCAGAGCAGTTGCGTGCTCATTTTCTTGCTTTGGCGCTTGACCAAAAGTCGGTAGGGTTTAAGCCAAAGGTCTTTGAGGCCGATCAAAACAAAAAAAACGACCCCCGTGTGGCAGATCCTGTTCTTAAAGAGGGCGCTTTACTTACTAAAGTGTTCAATCGTTTGGCCAGAAGCTGTTTGTATGAGGCCTGCAATAATTTTGATGGATACATGCCTTTGGGTAAGGTTTCTTCAGAGGTGCTTGCTGCGGTATATAAGGTAATGAGCACCTATGATAAAACCATGTATAACGTGGATTTGCACACTATTATGTCGCTCATGGATGAGTTTATTCGCTATGCCAACAAATACTGGTCAAGCAATATCAAAATTGCTCAGCAAAATGAAGATGAAGAATTACGCAGACAAGTTCTTGTTGATTCATTTTTCTTGTTAAGAGTAGCTACGCTATTAATGCATCCCGTTGTACCAAGAGGTACCGAAAAAATCTGTGACTATCTCAATTTTGATTTTGAAGACTTTTTTAGCTGGAATTATGATTTTGATAGCATGGAGGAGCTTTGCAGCGCAACTGAGCTCGATGAGGGTCGTCATCGCGTTAGGGATTTGCCTCCGCGTACCGATTTCTTCAAATTTCATCCCTCTCAAATAAAAGATAAGAACAAGTAGGCTTTGTGTGTATGGTGTAAAGCTTTTGGGTGCCAATGCCCCAACTGTTGCAGTTACTCTGGCAACTTTACACTAACATTGGTGACTAGCCTGCAACTTAACGCGCACATCAGCCCCTAAAAATTTTTGCAAAAAAATTTAAAAAAAGCTATTATGTCGAGATTGACAAAGATTCTCAAAAGGGATACCTATGCAAAAATTACCTTTTAAGAATCTATCAAGCACAGGACTAAAACGTAGGAGAGAAAAATGTTTACACTGTCTAACCTAACCGGGGGGGGGGGGGCATTCTAAAGCCTTAACCTTTGTTGTAGGTCTATTCTCTCTTACTACCTTTGGTGTTGTCGCCTATCTCTTTTTACTATCAACTACTACAGCGCATAGCGCGCCGGCCGGCGCGC
>CAVJWZ010000045.1:0-12178 GCA_963653545.1 uncultured Eubacteriales bacterium
GGGATGCACAGGCTACCAAGGAGGCAATGGAGCGCGTCAAAACGCTGATGGCATAGCGTTTAATCCAATATATGTTTCGTGGAAGTTGTCGGTAGTCAAATGCCTTCAGAAAGGAAGGGGACCGAGCGCAAGGGAGAGGGGATGCGCTCGGTCGAATCCGAATTCCCGAGAAGGTTAGGAGTAAGAAGAGCAGAAAATCAATCTCGGGAGAGTTAGGAGAAAAGGACAACACTTGTAAAGTGCTATCGACAAGAGTTATATGTGAAAGGTACCAACAGCCTATTTCAAATGCCTAGTTTGGGAGCAGTAGATCTCTATCTCATCTGCTGCTCCGGCTAAGCAAGCGAAACGTAACACTCGAAAGAGGGAAGGGGGGGCTGAAGCGTACCGTTTCGCTAAATTGAAAGAGCTACTTCGTAACCTTCGCGCATAGCATCTACCATGCAACTTTCTTCGGCGCCATTGCACGAACCGATGCAGTACACTTCCGGAGCCATATCTTTTATTGATTCGTAAAGATATTTGTTGTCTCCTGGAGACATAAACACCATTACCGTGTCGCATTCGATACGTTTTTCAGCACCATCTTTGACATAGTTGACGCCTTTTTTATCAATGGACTTAAACTGGATGCCATTGATGATATTTACGCCATGCTGCTCAAGCCAAGGAAGATCACGGTCAACATAACGAGCGGGCATGCGCTGAGCGATCTGATCAGACTCTTCAAGTACCGTTACCTCTTTTCCTCGAGAACGAAGGAAAACTGCGCCCTGTATACCTTCAAGCTGACCGCCTAAAACCACGCACCTTTTCCCAACGGTAGGGAGGGCAATCTTTGAAAGGTTGCTGATAGCGTTTGCGCCGAGCATCTTGAGGGGCTTTTCGGCGAGCTTTTCAAGCTGAGGAACGGTTTTTACGATTCGTGAATCAATGCCGGGAATATTTGGTTTTCCATATTTTCCGCCGGTTGCAACGATGATGACATCGGGGGCGAGCGATTGTACAAGAGAAGGGGTTACTTCTGTCTTGAGTTTTACCGTCAGATTGGGATATTTTTCGCTTTGAGCTTTGAGATAATCGATCAGGAAGGGAACCTGTTCGCATTCGGTACCTTTAACCATGGTTGCAAGAATGGGCTTCATAGTCAAAGCCGATTTCTTTTCACAGAGGGTAACGCGATGACCGCGCTGTGCAGCAATGGAAGCTGCCTGAATGCCCGCAATACCACCACCAACTACTAAAACGTTCTTAATGGTTTCGGCAGGGGTGATGGTTCGCTCACGTTCATGTCCAAAGTTTGGATTTACGCGACAAACTCGGCGATAGGGGGCATCAAATACCTGATCGCATGTGCCGCAACGATTACAACGACGTACATCTTGAGGACGACCTTCGAGCAACTTGTTAGCCATATCGGAATCAGCCCATAAGCCACGAGAATAAAGTGATACATCGAAGCGTCCTTCACCGATGAACTTTTCGGCTTTTTCGGGAGTTAGGGTGCTAACTCCAAAGACAGGAATCGTAACATTTTTCTTGATATTGGCTGCAGGCTCAATCATGAGGCCATCTTTGGCGCGAGGGAGAAACTGTTGCATGTTTTCATTAGGCTCTGGTGTCATCCAAAAATCTGCGGCATACTCCATAGGATGTGGGCCGTAGCCGTAACCAGTAACACTAATGTAATCAGCGCCTGCTTTTTCAAGCCACTGAGCAATTTCAGCAGATTCTTCCATGGTTATTCCATCGGCATGACCAAATTCTTGCCCGTTGAGACGAACACCAACAATGAAATCTTTACCACAACGCTCTTTGATGCCTTCTATAAGTTCGCGTGGAAGACGTGTGCGGTTTTCAATGCTCTGGCAGCCGTATTCATCATCTCGGTGATTCCAGATGCGAGAGACAAAACTCAAAATTAAGTAGCCATTTGCAGAGTGGACCTCAACGCCATCAAAACCTGCTTTTTGTGCACGTTCTGCAGCATCGATATAGCGTTCTTTGAAGGCAGAAATCTCATCAAGGGTCAGCCCGCGTGTTGGCCAACAGTTAGGAATTGGGGTTGGAAGATCTTCTTCTGCTATTGTTGATGAGCACCATGAACCTCCCTTGGTTTGGAGGGCGGCACCGTTTTGAAAAATCTGTGCGATTATTTCACAGCCATACTTATGGCAGGAACTGGTGAGATCTTGCAATTTAGGAATAAACTTATCGTCATATAGACCAGCAAAAGGGTAGCCGCGATAACCAAAAGGATATTCTTCCATGGTTTCTTCTTCGATAAGCATTTTTGGGTCGTCGCTTAACATTGCGCCAATGATAACTGCGGCAGCCCCACCTTTTGCAATTGCTTCATAAGGACCGATGAAGACATCGTTTACAAATTGGTCCGGACCAGCAAACAGGGTAGAAGAAGGCCCCTTTACGATACGATTTTTCCAGGTGTGTGTGCCGATTTTAATCGGTGAGAGAAGATGTGAATACTCTTCAGATGATGGGTTTGTCATCGTATACCCCTTTCTTGGAGTTTCCTCATTAGGTAAGAGGATTTTGCAGTACTTTCGATGCTTTAATTCTTTCTGAACGCGTTCAGAAAAGATACCTATTTTTTAACGCTGTTTAGACTTCGGTACAGTTTTTTGTCGCATGAATGGGGTTTATCATTATCTTGAGCTGATAAGAAGAACTTACCGATTGCTGGTGGGGCGTGTTTTTACGTGGAATATCGGTTAACAACGCATTGTATATTAGCGGGACAGATAGTCGTTTTCTTTTAATTTTGCAGCGTGCATTACGTTGCACCAATGTAGCTTGCGTGACACGATAGAGCGGGTAATGAATTCTTCTGCGCTGGTTTTTTTAAGTATTTCTTCCAGAAAAGGTATTTCTTTCTGGAGTAGTTCAAGATCAATTTCGTGCAAAAAGCGTGTTTTATCACAGATAACGATCACTCTTTTTCCGATCGCTTGAACGTACCCACCAAGATTTGCAGCACAGATCATGGGACCTTCAGCTGATTCGAGGCGTCCTCGGATAACTCCATCTTTAAGATAGGTCATAAAAGGTTCATGGTTTTCCATGATTCCTAATTCTCCTTCGGCGCCAGGAAGGGTAATGGAGTAGAGCTTTCCAGAAAAGAGAACTCTGTCTTTTGATATAACGCTGCATTCGATCATATAGAGGGCTCCTTAGATAGCTTGGAAGTAAAGAGTAGAAAAGGATAAGAAATGAGCCGCATGAAGGGCTCGTACCTCGTTCATTATTGACGACAATATCAAATATTAGTACCAAATATTTGATATTGTTTAGACTAAGGTATAATTAACTTTATTCAAGCAAGGGTAAAGGAGGAGATTATCTATGTCTGCACAGGGAGCAACAAAATCGCAAAAAACAAGACGAGCTATCTTTCAAGCTGCGGCACGTATTGTGAGGGATAAAGGAGAAGAGCAGCTCACTATTAATAACATTTGCAAAGAAGCAAAGATATCTCGAGGAACCTTTTTCTATCACTTTAAATCTAAAGATGAGCTTATGCGCTATTACATAATGGAGCGTTTTGATAACTATATCGTTTCTCAGCATCGTAATAGCATGAATAATAGCGGGAATATTTTCTTGCAGGTTGTGGGTCTGTATTCCGATTACGCCGTGTACTGCGAAAAAGCCGGCGTTAAATTTATAGCGAATTACTATACGCCCAAAAACAAAGCGTTAGATATGAATCTGACCATGGGAACACTCGATAAAATGAACTTACTTATGCGAACTACTGTTACCAACTTTGATCTTGCTATTAAAGGAGGATATGTAGAGAGCAACTATTCCTCGTTTGATCTCGCTCAGGATTGTTGTTCGTTAGTTAAGGGTTGTATTTTTGAATGGGCAATTCAGGATGGGCGGTTTTCTTTAACGGATCATATTGGACATATGCTCTACTGTTATTTCTGTAGCATTATTACCGAAAAGTTCATCGATGAGTATTCGTTTGTTGATCCAAAGCTTAACGTCTGTCCACCTCTACGCGAAACTGTTTAAGCATTTTTAAAAACCGATAGATACGGCTTGCCTGCATAAGTTTGTTTTGGAGGTGTGTTTTTCACACTTGTGAAGATATTTGGTTTATGGGTGCTTTTTTGAGCTAAATGCTTTCTTGTATTTTGGGGTAGTGATGCTTGAGAAGTAGCAATGAATGAGATGCTCAGTGTGTGAAATTAAATCAATCTTGCCCTCGGATATGCACCAATTAAAAATACATCCCTTTACAATCGAACAACAGTCTGCTGCTAGAGTTGCTGCTTCCCAATCCTTTCTTATAAAGGATTCTTTTTGTGCGGAGGAAAAGAAATCGCAGCAAAGATTTTCGAGTTTTACAAGAGTTTTATCGGCATTTGAAGAATAGTGGGTGTCAAGAGCTTTATTTTTTGGAGAGTAATAACTTGAAAGAAAGTCTGTGCCAAGTGATTGGCAGTAGGTGAGATACATTGTAATCGCGTGGAAAACTAGCGTATAAATGTCGTTGCTGGCAGATTCCTTTTTCTCACTTTTACTAAAATCGTCAAACCCTTCTTGGATATAACAAAGTAAAAGTTCATCTTTGGTATTAAAGTGATAGAAAAAAGTTCCTTTTGATACTTGTGCTATTTCGCAGATATTAGCCACCGTTAAATATTCCTTGCCATGCTTTTTCATTATCTGTGCCACGGCAGAGAATATCTTTTCTCGTGTTTCTTTTGATTTTACTCTTTGCGGTGTTTTCATTTATTCCCCCTGGTAAATACAAGTTAATAGAGCAATTTATCCTCTGAAAAATCATACCAGAGTCTAAACACTTCCTTCTATGAAACTGTACTTAAGTTTAAATTCTGACCTATTTAATCGTTGACGATCAGCTTGCTCAAAGTCTATCTTTTCCGTGTTGAAAATGAACATGTTCTAGGCAGCTATTCAGCACGAACTTGGCGAAACAGTTTTGAGAGAAGGGAAAGCAATGAGTGAAGCTGCAAATCTTTTTGCGAGATTACTTGCACCAGCGCAGATTAATAGTCTGAAGGTGAAAAACCATCTCATCACTACAGCCATGGTAACAAATTACTGCTCAGAAGATGGGCGTCCAACAGAACGCTTCATTCGCTATCACGAGGAAAAAGCGCGTGGTGGATGGGGATTAGTTATTACCGAAGATTACGCCATCCTTCCAGAGGGAAAATCATTTAAGCGCTTGCCGGGGCTTTGGAATGATGACCTTATAGCTGCTCATGCTGAGCTTACACGGCGAGTTCATGAGGCGGGCGGGCGTTTGTGTGCCCAGCTGTTTCATCCAGGCCGTGAAACGGATTCTAGTGTTACAGGTGAGCAACCATTAGCTCCTTCAGCATTAAAAGAGCCAACAATGCCAGAGTGTCCGCGCGAGTTAACAATTCCAGAAATCCAGCATATTGTTGAAGCTTTTGCGAAAGCAGCGGGTCGTGCAAAAAAAGCAGGATTTGATGCAGTAGAGATTCATGGTGCTCATGGGTATCTGGTAAGCTCGTTCGTTTCTCCCTTTTCCAATAGGAGAAGCGATTGTTACGGAGGATCAATAGAAAATCGCAGCAGGTTTTCAGTCGAGATTGTACGGGCTATTAGGAAAGAAGTTGGTGTTGACTTTCCTATTCTGTACCGCATGAATGTTGATGATTGTGTTACGGGAGGCATTACGCTAGCCGAAGCTCAGGCAGTTGCAAGAAGGCTTGAAGCGGCGGGGGTTGACCTGCTTAATTGTTCGCAAGGTATGTATGTTTCTGTTACCGATATTATTCCTCCAACGGCAATATCGCGCGGTAAATATATACATAATGCACAAGCCATCAAGCAGGTAGTTAGCATCCCTGTTTCTGCTGTGGGACGAATCAATGATCCTGATGTTGCTGAGACTATTTTAAGGGCTGGATATTCCGACTTCATCTCTATGGGTCGTGCTGCTTTGGCAGATCCACATTTTCCTAATAAGGTTGCACACGGAAAAACCCAAGACATAATTCAGTGCATTGCTTGTTGTCGTGGATGTGTTGGCGAAAATAATCGTGGTCATGAAGTTTCTTGTGTTGTTAATCCTTTGACGGGCAGGGAATATGATTACGATTTATCTCCCGCGAAGACAAAGAAGAAAGTTGTTGTAGTAGGTGCAGGAATATCCGGATGCGAAGCTGCTCTTATAGCGGCAAAAAGGGGACATGAAGTAATTCTTATAGAAGCCGCTCAGCAAATTGGTGGGCAATGGAGATTAGCTTCTATTCCTCCTGGAAAAGAGGATTTTGGTCTGCTCCCTGCTTGGCAGGAGCATACGTTGCGTAGCCTAGGCGTGAAGATCGTTTTAGGTCAAAAGGCGTCAGTAGATATTGTTAAGGCCTATGGGCCTGATGTGGTAATAATCGCAACTGGTAGTAAAACATTTTATCCGTCGCTTCCAGGATTAAAAGATACTGATGGAGTTGTAGATGCCCACAGTGTTTTATCGGGTGATGTTGTGCTTCACGGTAAAGTCGCGGTTTTGGGTGGAGGATTAGTGGGGGCGGAAACCGCCGAACTGCTTGCTTCTCAAGGTTGCAGGGTGGTCATCGTTGAGATGATGAATGATCTAGCATCTGAGGCAGAACCAAATCCAAAATTCTTTCTTGAAACCGCCCTCGAAAATTATGGCGTGAAATATCACCTTGGTACTCGTGTTACCAAAATTTCTCCAAGAACTATTTTTGGCATTGATGCTTCTGGTGAGATGACCATAGGCGATCTTGATTCTATCGTTGTTGCTCTCGGTGTTCGCTCTTGTGATGAATTATCCGAGGGACTCAAACAAAAAGGGTTTGAGGTTATTGCCGTCGGTGATGCAGCTAAAGCCAGAGATGCTTTTTGGGATATCAGAGATGCTTTCGAGGTAGGGCTTTCAATTTAGCTCAATAGGCCTCTCCATTTTGACCATTTTTAATGCAGGAAAAGGGGGTGTAGCCACTCAATAGGTTGTTATTGCTCTGTAAAGAGCACCAGATATAAGCAAAGAAAACAAGGAGGAAATTATGAAAGATGCAATCATGAAAGACAAAGTAGTCATTATCTCAGGAGGTACTCGCGGTATTGGTAAGGCTACCGCTAAGAAGTTCTTGGAAGATGGTGCAAAAGTAATCATTACTGGTCGAACCGCTTCCGATGGTGAGGCAACTGAAAAAGAATTTGCTTCATTGGGAGAAATTACCTACATCCAGACCGATGCATCAGAAGAAGCTCCCTGCATCAATGTTGTTGAGAAGACCATTGAAAAATACGGACGCATTGATGTTTTAGCTAATGTTGCAGGCATTAATGGTAAGCGTTGTAGCTTTGATGAAAATGACAATGCGGACACTCTTCAGACAATCAAAAATAATTTTATGTCTCAGGTTTATATGTCCAATCATGCTGCACAGTACATGAAGAAGCAAATGAGCGGTGCAATTATTAATGTTTGTTCTCTTTGCGGCTTCATCACTAATACCGAGGCTATTGGTTATCATGCGTCAAAAGGCGCAGTTCGTATGGGAACTCAGGTGATGGCGCGCGATCTTTCTCCTTACAATATTCGCGTTACTGCTGTTGCTCCTGGTTGGGTTCGCACTGGTATGTTGCTTGCTGATATTGAGGAGCATGGCAAGACTTTGCACTATAAGAATCGTGTTCTTGAGCCAGAAGAGATTGCCGATGTAATTTATTGGTTGGCTACCCCAGAATCAAGTGCTGTAAATGGTTCTACGGTAATGACCGATGATGGTTATTGCTCATTTAAGTACTAGTCTTTCAAGTTTTTGTTGATTGGAGGACACGATGAGTACGGATACGACCATTCTTAAGAAAGCCCCAGGGTATCGCTGGTGGGTTCTTATCATGAACCTTTTGATCTATAGCGTGTATTACATTTCTCTTAATGCCGCTGCTGCTTTTGGTACCCAAATTCAGGCAGACTGGAATTGTAATTCAACCATGCTCAGCATGATGACTACAATATGTCAGCTCAGTTATGTTTTGTTCTGCGGCGTAGGTGCTGCGATGGCTACTAAGCTGGGTTCAAAAAAGGTAGTTGTTATTTCCGGCGTGATTTTGTTGATTAGTTCAGCTATTTATCCATTGATTGCTACTACCTATGAGGTCGGCCTTGTACTTCGTGTTTTACAAGGTGCATCAGGTGGTATTATGTCCAGCTGCGTTGTTGCTACGACGAGCCTATGGTTTCCGGTTCGCCAGCGCGGCTTAGCTTCCGGTATTTTGTTTGGTGCTATTGGTTTTGGATTCTCTCTTACTGTTGCCGGAGGAAATGCTTTCATGAGCCTTGGCTTCAATTGGCAGCAGAGTCTTGGATTGCTTATCTGTATTCCGGGTATTGTGGTTACTATCCTTTATGCCATTACGGTAAAAGATGTTTCTAAGGTATATCCAGGGCACGATTCTATTGCCGAGATGCTTCCTGCTGAGGCATCCACAGGAGCAAGTGAAGAGGTTGACACCAGCAACCTTCCTTCGACTATGAGCGAGGCTCGTAAAAATAAAAAGGTTATTTCTCTTTCGATAACAGGCTTCGTTAATAGCTGGTTGATCTTGGGATTCAGCGCATTTTTAGCTCATCTTCTCGTGTATGACATGGGTGTTGATGCTGGATTCACGGCAGCAATAATGTCGCTGACTTTTATCGCTGGTGTTGCAGGGTCAATCCTCGGCGGTGTTGTTTCCGACACAGTTTTCAAGGGATCTCGCTATCAGACCATTATGATTGGCGCCGCCTTAACAGGCTTAGGATTCATTGCCTTACCAATTGTTGGTGGTGCCGGTAATGTTGCAATTGTAGTTGCTTTAATGATTGCGTATTTGGGCGCCAATCTTATTATGGGTCCTTTATGGGCTTGCCCTGCAAGTTTGGTTCAGCCAAAGGTTGTTGGACCTACCACTGCTTTTGCGAATGTTATTGCAAATATTGGCGGTCTTATTGTTAGCCCTATTCTTGCTCTTACCATTGATGCGACTGGTAGCGCAATGCCAGCTTTATGGATCTGCGTTGTGGTATCGATTGTTGGCATTATTGCCGCCCGCATCGTTCACGTATAGCTTTTTGAGCCGTTGAGTCGCCGGCTTTGTTAAGTGGCTTATTAGCAAAATCAACGATTTTAGTCGTTGTTGTAAATATCGTTTATTGATTAAGGAGTGCTTATCATGGCAGAAAAAACATTGGAACAGCGTGTACAGGAACTCGAAGATAAATTTGCTATTGAAGAGCTTCAGGCAAATTATTGGGACTACATGGACGCAAAGAACTGGGAAGAATTTAGAAAATGCTTTGCTGATGACTTTTTGTTCATCAATCTTGACAATGGTGACCGCATGGAAGGCGGCGACGATATGGTTGAAATCATCAAGGGCATTTTCCCTGATGGCGTAACGTCAAGCCACCATGGTCATCAGCATTGGATTCATATTACGAGCCCAACTACTGCTGTTGCTCATTGGGCCCTTCAGGATGATTTGTATGATGCGGTTAATGGTGGCGAATTTGTTGGTCGTGCTCATTACGACAATAAATATACCAAGATCAATGGTCGATGGGTATGCCAGGAAATGGTTTTGAAGTATCTCCGCGGTGAGGGTCATCTCAAGAAGCGTCTTGCTGATTGTGGTGCTGCTTATAACGTATTTAAGCTTTAAATACTTGTGCGTTGGTTCGGGCTTGGCAATCCTAGCGAGGAGGTCAAGCCCGCCTTAATGAGGGGGTGGTGGTGATGCATGACTCCGGAAGAGTACGAGCGGAAATGCGCTTAGAGGTTTTTAAAAAACAGTCCAATTTAGGCTTCCCATTTCAACCTAACCGGACCTAGATGGTCCAACTATTTGTCCGGAGGCCCGGTCCGGTCCCTCCCTGAGAAATCTATCTGCGTGGTTGTTGCGATAGGCATTGTAAAACGTCTGATCGATAAGAATATGTCATAAGAAAAGAGGATTAGCTGTGAATAGGCTTAAAGATAAAGTCGCCATAATTTGCGGCGGCGGCAGCGGATTAGGAGAAGCTACTTCGATGCTCTTTGCTCAAGAGGGAGCTCATGTAGCGATTTGTGATATCAATGAAGAAAATGGTAATGAGGTTACCAATACTATTACCAATAAGGGTGGTATTGCGCGTTTCTTCAAGATCGATGTAACAGATGAATCTTTTGTTCAACAGGTTTTTGAAGAGATTGAAAATGAATTTGGCCAGATTGATATTCTTGTCAATTGTGCCGGGTTGGTTGGAACAACTCGTCTTCCTGATGAAATAGAATACGAGGAATGGGAGAAGATTCTTAACCTAGATTTGAATGGAACTTTCATAACGTCTCGCAATGTGATTAAGTATCTTCGCAAACAGGGTGGCGGATCTATTGTAAATATATCTTCCATTGCTGGTTTGGTTTCAGAATGTGCCGGTGTTACTCCTTATCACGTAGCAAAAGCAGGCGTAGCAATGATGACAAAAAGCTTTGCGGTGTCTTATGCAAAAGAAAACATTCGGTGCAATTGTGTTTGTCCTGCAGCAACACTTACAAAGATGACGAAAGCATATGCTATTCAAAACTATGGATCAGTCAAAGGCTATGAGGATGATTCGGCAGGCATTATTCCGATGGGTCGCTTGGGAGATCCCCTGGAAACGGCGTATGGCATCTTGTATTTAGCTAGCGATGAAGCCTCTTGGACTACAGGCGTTGCCTTGCCTATTGATGGCGGACTTACTTCTTGGTAGAGGAATTGTGCAATGAGCATCCGATTGCAGAAAGCTCCAGGATATCGTTGGTGGATTCTTGTGGCCAACATGTTGGTTTATGGACATTTTTTTATGACCGTACAGGCTTCTTCAGCTTTTGGAACCGCAATTCAGGCATCGATGGGAATCAATGTAACGATGCTGTCTTTTTATACGACAGCAATAATGATTGCTTTTGCTGTTTTTGCTGGTCCTGGTGGAAAACTTGTCGCTCAGATAGGTGCTAAAAAAACAGTTTTAATTGCCCTTGCAATAAACATTGCTGCATCTGTTTTGTTTGCTTTCTTTGGTGATAATTATGTGGCGGGATTGGTCTTGCGTTTTGTTCAAGGTATAACGGGCGGCTTTACGGGAGCTGCTGTAGTTAGCAATACTGCAATGTGGTTTCCTGTTCGTCAACGAGGTCTTGCTGGGGGTATTCTGCTTGGTGTTTTAGGCATTGGTTTTACCCTTGCAACTCTTGGAGCATCTGCTTTGTTGAGCACGGGGTTACCGTGGTATCGCGCCATGGGGCTTTTGATTTCTATATCAGGAGTTGTTGTCTTCTTGATTTACCTGATATCAGTTAAAGAGATCAACAAGGTTTATCCTGGAGCGCTTTCTATCGCCGAGTTACTTCCCGAAGAAGCAACAGGGTCTTCACAGGAGCTTGCTAAGAGTCTTCCGAAAACGATGGCGGAAGTACGAAAGGGTAAAAAGTTTTGGTCTTGTGCCATATTTGGTTTTGGAAATGCTTTTTTGGTCTATGGTTTTGGGACGTTTTTAGGTCATTTGCTCACAAGTGATTTAGGTATTACGTCAGGTGTCGTTACAACGGTGATAAGTTCAACCTTTTTCATTACTATTGTCGCAGCTCCTTTGGGCGGGATAATTTCAGATAGAGTATTTAAAGGATCGCGCTATCAAACGCTTTTACTGGCTACGGCAATTACTATTATTTCTCTTGTCTTGATTCCCGTAATTGGAAGTACTGGTGCTGTGGCGGCTGCTGTCTTGCTCGCGTTAGCTTATGGTTCCGTTTCAATGATTTTAGGCCCCTTTTGGGCAATTCCAAATGAAATTTCTCATCCCGAAATTGCTGGTCAATGTACTGGAGAACTAACGATGCTTTCCAATATTGGAGGTATTGTTGCAGCTCCTGTTTTGGCTGCAATAATCGATAGCACAGGGTCGGCTTTTCTTTGTTTGATTCTTTGTGTCGTTATTGGTGCTGTTGGGTTTGTATGTGCTCGTATTATCCACCAGTAAACATTAACTGATCGGAAAACACCCCGCTCGATAAAGGGATAAAAAGAGCGGGGTGTACAGTTTGCTTAAGCTAATCGACTATTTCTTCAATGTCTTTTACTGGTGGCTGCAAACCTTCGATAGAAATGCCAT
>CAVJWZ010000046.1:0-12115 GCA_963653545.1 uncultured Eubacteriales bacterium
TGAACTTAACGAGTCCAACCGCCTGCAGGAGCAGATCAAGAAGAACCTGGAGGCGATCGGGTATGGGATGTAGCGTTGCCCATGTACCGCTGGGAGAATTGGCCGAGTTTGAATCCGGCGGAACTCCCAGCAAGAAAGTCGAACAGTACTGGGATGGCAACATCCCCTGGATAAGCGCAAAAACGCTTGTTGGCGATACCGTCTTCAATAGCGATTTAAACATCTCTGGAGAAGGCCTTGAAGCTGGAAGCAGATTGGCGCCAAAAGGCACCCTTCTCCTTTTGACTAGAGGTAGCGGGCTATTCAAACGCATACCGCTTGCCATTGCCGGGAGAGACGTTGCGTACAATCAGGACATTAAGTGCATCAACGCCACCGCAAAAGGCATCAGCAACAGGTACCTGTTCTATGTCCTAAGAACGCTTGAGCCTGCTATTACATCCATGCTCGAAACTACGGGCATTGGAGCCGGGAAGCTTGCAACAGACAGGCTCAAGGCACTGCCAATCCCTATTCTTGATGAAGACGCCAGAGCGAAGGCGGTTTCTTTCGCAGATAGTATCTATAGCAAAATTGCTCTCAACGCTAAGCTAAATGGCTATTTAGCTGCGTGAGGTCAACGTCTGAGACGTCTATCTCGCCCGACATGAGCTTGGGAAGAAGGACGTCGCGGAGGGCGGCGAGCTTTCCGTTTTCCTCTTCAAGAGTGCGATAAATCGCAAAGAGGTCTTGCAAGGAATCTAGTCCTCCCGGCTCTGGCATCTCAAGCTCAAGTTTCTTTAGGTTGCGCTGGCTAATCTTCATCTGAACAGCGCCAGTCACAATCTGATTGATGGACGTTCGCCTGAGAGCCAAGAAAACCTCTTCCAGTGTATAGCTTGAGGACGCGCTTAGGATGTGCGCGTGGTTGTTCACCCAATACTTACCCCACACGTATTGCAGAATGGGCTTGCCTTCAGCATCTACAACGGTGCCGTCTTCACCAAGAAGCACGCGTATCCCGTCAAAAAGGTAGTCATCAACATAATCCATGACTGAAGTAGCGCCGTAATAGGGATATGGTCCCTTATGTTGCTCCCTATCCCTGCTGTTGAGGGGAATACGCTTAGAATCCTCTAGCTCAACTATGTCATCGAACTTTACGATGACCGTTTTTTTGGAAAGAGCTAGCTCGAAGTACGTAGAAGCAAGATCGAGTAAATAGCCATTTAGCGCAATTGATAAATTCTGCCTGTGCGTGCTAAGTTTTGTTTATAGAACTACGTTCTTGTTGTAGTGCGGTAAGACATAAACGAGGATGTAAAAATGTTACATTGATTTCTTGATTCTTTTATAACGCTTACCTGAAAGCTCGCTACCAAGGGCGCCAATAACAATGAGGCACCCGCCAACAATTTGAAGAACAGTTAAGCTTTCTTGAAGGATAATTCCAGCAAGAACAACAGCGAGCAGTGGTTCGAGATAATCGCAAATTGCTACGGTTTGTGCTGGCAAGCGTCCAATTCCAGAAAAATATAAAAAGCAGCCAATTCCCGTGTTGATAGCCCCTAAAACAACAAGAGGCACGATGCTTTCTTGTGGAATGTAAAAAGGAATTTCGTGCATTACAAGGGCGCAAATAGAAGAAATAGCACATGCTCCACAGAGTTGAAAGGCGGCGTTTTCTATTCCGCGAATAGTTGTTGCCTGTTTATTGAGAACAATGAAGCCTGCATAGCATATTGCACATAATAGCGCGCAAATAAACCCAAACGGATCGCTTTTTGTATTGGGTGCTTGAGCGTTAATAAGAAGAATTCCTGTGAGCGCGATAGCAAAAAAGCCAAGGCGCTTGATAGTTATCTTCTCTTTGAAAACGAGGGGCGAGAGAGCAACAAGCAATACGGGGCCTAGACAATAGATAAGAGAAGTAATTCCAACGCCAATGCGTGCAAAGGCTTCATATTGAAACATCCAGCTTGCTCCCATAAAACATCCTGAAGCCAAAATGAAGAAATAGTCGCGTTTTGGCGCATTGTGCACAAGAGTGCGTTTTATAAGCACCACCAAAAACAGCAAAAGGAGCGCGCCGAGAAAGGTTCGCATAACGGTTATTTGTATGCTTGAAAGAGCAATAAAGCTTGCGATTATTCCGTTAAATCCGAAAAGAACAAGCGATGAAAGATATTGCCCATAGGATGATTTCATTGCTCTCCTTTCAATTTCATCGGTTCCCTTTCGTTGGATTCGGGTTGGGGTTTAAGGCTTTGGCGGTTAGGAAGCAAAGCTCGCGAACAGTGAAAGTTCCGCTACGGATTTTTGCCAGGATTTCCTTTATTACAGCGTACGCGTAGATGATGTATCCTAAAGCTGCAACTATTCAATACTTAGATTGCAGTATTTGCATATATGAGCGAGCCAGATTTTTTTGAGGAGCAATACATGGAAGATATTCTTCGATATCGCGCTTTTATTAGAGCTGTTGAACTTGGGAGCATCTCGGCAGCTGCTCAAGATTTAGGATTTTCGCAATCTTCGATAAGTCGCATGATTTCTTCACTTGAAAGCGAATGGCAGGTAATTCTTCTCGAGCGTTCGCGGGCGGGGCTTTGCTTAACTTCTGAAGGGGAGGTATTGCTTGAGCGCGCTCGTGATGTTGTATGCGCGCAGGCAAGCTTTGCATCAGCGGTAGGAGCTATTAAAAATATTGAGTCGGGGACGGTGCGCATAGCAACGTTTTCCAGTATAGCTACGCATGTACTACCAAAGATAATAGGAGCTTTTCTTAAAGAATATCCTGGCATTTCTTATGAATTGCTTTTGGGTGATTACGATGAAATAGAAACATGGACCGAACAGGGGAGGGTTGATTTTGGCATTAGCCGCCTACCTTCTTCGCCAAAACTTAAAACAGAGGCTTTGTTGCGTGATGAGCTCATGGTGGTATTGCCAAAAGGGCACCGTCTAGCGCAAAGGGCAGCTATTCCAGCTCAAGCGCTGCTTGATGAGCGGTTTTTTCTTCTTGAAAAAGATGACAATACGGTAGTGGATGATGTGTTTGAGTCCTGCGCGAGCAAGCCTATTCCCGCATTTAAAACTTGGGATGATTATTCGATTATGGCTATGGTTGAAGCTGGTTTAGGAGTAAGCATTTTACCGAGCCTTATTTTGCGCCGCATTCCTTATCGCCTTGAAATACGTCCACTTGAAAAGCCGGTGTATCGCAATGTGGGGTTGGTAACTAAAAAAGTTGGTGTTCTTTCTCAAGCGGCACAAAAGCTCTATGAGCAAATTTTGCGTTCCGAAAGGCAAAGCATGCTAAAAACGGATTCATAGGCAAATGCTAGGCCGTTCTATATAGAGAACCTAGAACTTCTTGGGCTATCGCTTCTATGTGCTCGACTATCTTTGGTGTATAAGGCTTTTGTAAATGCGCGATAGAAATACTATAAGGCTTGCCGACGGGCAATATAAAAAACTGCGACAAATCTTTGGTCGCCATAGCTTTTGTTAAAAGATTATCAGGGCAAAAGCAGGCTCCCATTCCTCTTAAACAGAGTTCCACTAACGTTTCTATGTTGTTAGAACGGATAAAACGTGAGGGAACAATTCCTGCTTTTTTGAGCTCGATTTCTGCTGCTCTTCCAGCAATATCGTCAGTGTTGCAGAGCAGAAAGGGAACGGAATTAAAATCGGTCAATGAGGATTTTGGTGAAGAGAGAATATCTTTTCTTGCGACTAATATCATGGTTTCTTGGTAGAGTTCTTTAACGGTAATTTCGGGTGTTATCTGGGGAATGCGTGCTATTGCAACATCGATGTTTTGTGAGACAAGAGAAGCCAAAAGTTCGTCGTTGGATTGTTCGCAGAGCGATATTTGTGTAGGTATTTCTTCTTTTAAAATTTCTTCCAATATTGGAGGCATAATAACGCGCCCTCTTGTGTGCGCTACGCCAATTTTTATAGTGTTAATTTCTGCGTGCGCGAGATCATTGAATTCTTGTATAAGGGCTTCGTGAGTGCTGGTGATTTGTTGGGCATATTGATAAAGCCGCTCACCTTCATACGTTAACTTGAAATGAGGCCGTCGAAGAAAAAGGCAACAGGAAAGTTCTTTTTCAAGATTAGCAATGTGGGTGCTGAGGGTTTGCTGGGTTACCTGAAGCGCGCGAGCCGCCTTGCTTATGCCTTCGTTTTCTACGACAACCATGAAATAGTGAAGTGGTAAAAGGTTCATACTTAGCTCTCTCGATTCACAGTGTTTTATCTGTTAATAAAACAATAATAAATCAGTTTTTCAATTGTGAGTAAATCTCTTACTATTTCGATAGATAAAAAACAACAGGAGAAACGCTGTGATAGAACTTATTATTTTGATAGTGTTTGCGGCAGCCCTTTTGGGATGCTCTTTGTTGGGGTTTTCTTTGATACCGGCTCTTTTGGCGGCTTTGGTAGTGTTTCTTGTATACGGGAAATTAAAAAAGGTTTCCTTCTCCATTTTGTTTCATGCTTCATTTCTTAGTGTTCAAGCTGCTTCAAAAATTCTAGTTGCATTTGTTTTAATAGGGCTCCTTACAGCAACATGGCGTGCAAGCGGAACGATTGCTTTTATCGTTGATAGCTGCGTTGGTGTGTTTCCGCCTGTAGCAATGCTCCTAGGCGCCTTCCTTCTGTGCTGTTTTATGTCGTTCCTCACTGGAACAGCTTTTGGTACGGCGTCTACAATGGGAGTAATTTGTGCTGCTATTTGTATCGCCGGGAACATTCCGCTTTTTTTGGTTGGTGGAGCAGTGCTATCAGGCTCTTATTTTGGTGATCGGTGCTCGCCGCTTTCAACGAGCGCATTGTTGGTTGGGAGCTTAACGAAAACAAAGGTGATCGATAATATGCTCCCGATGGTAAAAACTTCTTGGGCTGCGTTTCTTATAACGTGCCTGCTCTATGCTGGTTTTGGTCTTGTGTTTGGTTTGAGCGCACAGGATGAAAGTGCTCCAGGGATGGGAGATTTTGGTTCGCTTTTTGTTTTGAGTGCTTGGACAATTATTCCCGCAGTGCTTGCGCTTGGTCTTTCGTTTTTGAGGGTTGATATACGAATTACTCTTTTGGTGAGTGTGCTTTCAGCTGGAGTAATAGCTATGGTAATACAAGGAATTTCTTTAGAAACCTTGGCGTACATTTGTATTTTTGGATTCGAGTCTTCCGCTTCTGGTATGTCTGTTTTTACGGGAGGGGGAGTTGTTTCGATGCTCAATGTTATTGCTATTGTTCTTATTTCATCATGCTATGCGGGAATTTTTAACGAGACAGGTTTTTTTGATGGATTGAAAAAGATCATTGCGAAAATCGCGTTTCGTATACATAGTTTTTTTGGATTTGTTGTTGCATCTTTTATAACCTCGATTGTTGCCTGTAATCAAACTCTTTCTATTATGCTTGCTAGTCATATTTGCAGGGATTTAGAGGATGATAAGAAAAAATCAGCCATATTTCTTGAAAACAGTGCTGTACTTATTGCGCCTCTTATTCCATGGTCAATTGCAGCGGCAGTCCCTCTGTCAACCATGGGGGCGCCTGCCGATTCTGTTCTTGTGGCCTTCTTTTTATATCTTGTTCCCTTGTGGAACGTGATAAGAGAATCCGTAAGAAAACGCATTGGTGCTTCTCGTCGGAAGACTTGTGCAAGAAAAAGGCCGTTGCAAAAGCGCAGATCAGCTGGCAAGAAAAAAGTCGCTAAAAGGCTGCGGATTGACTAGCAAAACAAGCCGTTGCAAGGCTGCAAGCAAGTTAGCAAGAAACAAGAAGACAAAGGATCTCAAGCTAGCTAGCAAAAAACAAGGCAGTCGTATCTGATCGCTTTGCCCTTAAGGGAATAACTTGGCTTTATTCCTGAGAGAAACGGCCCTTTAAGAGGGCGCTTGATAACAATTTTGCGCGGGCGAGCGGCAAGCGCAGCATCTAAAAGGGCTGCTTCATCTTCGCAGGGTTTTTCAAGCTGATGGATAAGCTGAAATTTCTTTTTTACTGCAGCGCTTTTGGTTCGCGCAGGAAACATAGGGTCAAGATAAATTACATCGGGGGCAATGTTTAGCTCGGACGGAAAATCTCGCTTGAGGGCTTCTGCTAAGAGCGAGCTCGATTGCCCTTGCGGTTCTTTTAAGGCCAAGAGCTCGTCTATACTGTTAGCCTCAATGAGGGTCATGCGAGCGGTGATTGAAGCAAGCTCATCATGTGCGGCAGCGCGCGCTAAAGCATCGCGTAAGAGCTGGGCAATAATGGGGTCATGCTCAATCAAATATACCTGAAAGCCTGCGGCAGCAAGCAAAAAAGAATCTTCCCCAAAGCCTGCGGTGGCATCAATAGCAATGGGGTTTTGCGCTCCTTTAATTTTTGCCGCTCTTACCAAGAGCTCGCGATGAAGTTTGTTGTGGCTTATGCGAGAGAGAAGCGGGTAAAAATCTGCTCGGATAGACATCCCGTTTTTAACAAGCGAAAGCCCTTCGGCATCATGTTTGAGGATGATGCCGCCTTCTAAATGCTGAGCAGATGCTCTTTGATCAGGTGCTTCTTTGATAGATATATCTTGACCAAGCGCTTCCTGAATAGACATTCTTTCAACAGGTGCTTCCTGAATAGATGCTTCTTTAACGGACGCCCCTTGAATAGAGCTTTTGTTGGTGTGGTTTTTGCTCTGTTGTTCGCTTTGCTGCATAAAACCGCTAAACCGCTTACCTTCGATTAACGAATGAAGTTGGTGGATTGATGCTCCTGCTCTTCTTCTGGCTGAGAGTTGGCGATTCTGCGCAAAAGCCATGCCATATTGTGAGCGAGGGTACGCATTACCTGCAAGCCTTCTTTGTCCTGGAGAACTTCTTCAGGGGTTGTGCCATGAACAGAATTCCAATATTGCGAGGTGGCAAGGGGCATTTGATTGATGGTGAAGTATTTATTGAGGCGGTCAAATGTTGCGCTGGCGCCACCTCTTCTGCAAGAAACAATAGCCGCTGCAGGCTTGTGCTTAAATGTTTGCTGGGCACTGTAAAACGCGCGGTCGAGAATGGCACAAAGGGCTCCATTAGGACCTGAATAATAAACGGGCGAGCCAACGATAAGCCCATCTGCTTGTTGAATTTGGTCGATTAAATCGTTGCAGGCATCGTCTCCAAAAATACAGAAAGGGCGATGGTTGTTGCGGCATGAGTTGCAAGCGTTGCATCCTCGTACGGGCTCGTTTCCGATGTGAAAAATATCCCAATCGATGGATTCTTCTTCGAGCGTTTTGGCAATTTCGCTCAAGGCGGTATAGATGCATCCTCGTTTGTGAGGGCTTCCGTTAACTAAGAGAACTTTCATGGCTTATCCTTTTCTTTGTTCGTGCTTTTAGCGTTTTAAAGGAGTTGTTCGAGGTCTTTGATGCGCTGTTTAAGATGCTCGCCGCAATCGGTGTCTGAAACGAGGATGGGGCTATTGGCAACGGTAACGGTTCGCAAAGTCGATTGTGCGCTCGTATTGGTCGCAATTGCCTCGTGGAGTGGAATAAAGGGCTTGTGGCTTGCTAAGGTAATTCCTTTTGAATCGCTTATAAGGGTGAATCCTGCAATACCCGTGGTTGGCTGGTATGCTTTTGAAAAGCCGCCATCAATCATAATGGTTTTTCCGTCGCATTTAAGAGGGTCTTCTCCGTCTTTCACTTTTACGGGAACATGCCCGCAAACAATATGAGATGTCGCAGGATCCATGCCAAAATCTTCAAAAATGCCCGCAAAAACTTCTTCGTTTTCTAAAAGGGAATAGAAGGCGTTTTTTACCTCCTTGCGCGCGGGTTTTTCAGCGATGAGATAAAGCTCAAAGGTTGCCATTTTGCTTTTTGCAAAGAGGGGCGAGCCTTCTCCCAGCCATAGATACCACAGAAGATCAAGCCCTTGTTTTTTTGCTTCAGGATCTGATTCAAGATATGCTGCGCGAACGTAGTGGTCAACCGCGTCAAACAGAGCACGTCCTTTATAGGTTTTGTTAAAAAGGGTAACTTCTTTAAGTGTTCCATCATCGTTGAGCGGCACGCATGCATGAAACATTAAAATGTTGTTTTTGATGGTATAGAGGCTCCCTTTATCAAGGAAAAGCCGTATATGGCGCTGAAGTTTTTCGCAAGAGGTAAAGGCTTGTTCAAGGTGTGCCATTACCTGCTCTTCTTCTTTAGTGAGTTGGTAAGGGTCGCGTGGATCAACCGTGGGAAAAACGGTATCGGTGAGAGCATATTCAATACCATCAACTACCACGGTATTTTTTTCATAATCAATCTTGTCAAGAAGGTTGCGACTTTCAAGATTAAAGGAAGGATTTTCAGCGATGAGCTGGGCTTCTACCTTAAATTGTAGGATAGCCATTGCCTTTTGAATTTTGATATTCATCTCGCGTTCATCATCAGAAAGCTCAGGATTTCCTTTAAGCCCAAAGGCTATGCAAGGGTCATCCTTATAGGCGCTAAGGGCAAAGGTTATTAATGGAAGAAGGTTGATCCCGTAGGCATCGGTAAGGATGGAAAGGTTGCCATAACGTGCGCAAATACGAACCACATTTGCAATGCAGCCACGCTGTCCAAGGGCGGCACCCATCCACACAATATCGTGATTGCCCCACTGAATATCAAGGTTGTGATAGTTGATGAGTTCTTCCATCACTAAATCGGGCGCAGGACCACGATCGTAAACATCTCCCACAACATGAAGGGTTTTAGTGCAAAGTTGCTGGATAATCAAGCAGAGCCGAGCAAGCATTTTTGCGCCACCATCAGATTCGATGATGGCATTGATGAGGGTGGTTTGTACGCTTGCGTTTGCGCACATCAAAAGCTCTTCAATGATGGGGGCAAAATCACCCGCAGCATTGGTGAGTAAGGATTCAACATATGCTAGAGGGTAGGCAAGGGCTGCATGCTTGCAAAGCGTTGTTGCATGGTGCAAGTTTTTTTGAAGCCAAAGAGCGGCATCGTTTGTGTTTTGAAGTTCAAGTTCTATTTTTTGCTCGGGATAACATACCAGCGTTACGAGAGCATTTTTTTCGTCTTCAGTGAGAGTGTTTTGAAAGGCTTCATCAATGCAGGCGCGCACATGCCCGCAACCAGACCTTACAACAGAAGAAAACGATTCATATTCTCCATGAATATCTGAAAGAAAAAGCTCGGTTTGTTTGGGGTAGGAAAGCGCTGTTTTATCTGCAATAATTTCTGCCAAAATTTGATCGTTTGTAGTAAAAGATTGCGACATAAGATCAAGGTATCGCTTTTGCAGTGCTTCCATAGCTAGCCTTTCAATCAAAATTATTAGTGCTCGCCTATATAGTTTACTAATACAGTGTAACCGATACCCTCTGGTGAATGCGGGCAAGGCGAGGTAAACATGGCTTGCGATAATTTTGCTACCATTCCAAAACGATTTGTAATGTATATGAAGCAACAAAAGGTATTAAAGGTGACAAAATAGGCTGCTCAAAGCAAAGAGCAGTTATAATAAACTGTCTGAAAAAACGTGAGCATGACATCCGTGCGGCACCCATAATCATGAAAGGAATCTCATGATAAGCATTAAGAACGTAAGTAAATCTTATGACGGCGGCAAAAGTTATTCCGTTAAGGATTTATCGCTAGAAATCAAAGATGGCGAAATATTTGGATTGCTTGGTCCTAATGGCGCCGGAAAATCAACCCTACTCAATATGTTGGTTGGCGTGCTCGATCCAACTCAGGGTTTCATTGAGATTAACGGCATTGATATGTTGAAATTCCCCGTGGAGGCTAAGCGCAACCTTTGCTACGTGAGCGATTCCCCTGATCATCTTTTGCGCTTGAAGGGTCGAGAGTATCTACAATTTATTGCGGACATTTACAGAGTTCCTAATGATGAGCGAGCTGGTCGTGTTCAGCGGCTTGCTGAAGAGTATGGTATGGCGGGTGAACTTGACAACCAGATTCGTTCTTATTCTCACGGAATGCGTCAGAAGATGATGGTTATGGGCGCACTTTTGCCCAATCCCGATATTTGGGTTTTAGACGAACCCATGACTGGTCTTGACCCAAAGGCTTCATGGCTGCTTAAGCAATCTATGCGCAAACATGCCGATGCGGGCAAAACGGTGCTGTTCAGTACGCATGTGCTTGATGTTGCTGAAAAGGTAGTAGACCGCGTTGGCATTATTGCGCACGGTAAGCTTTTGTTTGTGGGGACGGTCAACGAAATGCGCGAGCAGTTCCGTAACAATGCTTCTTTGGAAGAGATGTTCTTAGAGCTTACCAGTGAAGAATCTCCGTTTATTAACGACACCTTGGATAGTGGGGTCGAATAATATGGCTGGTTTTGATTTCTCTCAGTTTCGTACCATGCTTTCTGTCATACGCCGCGGCGAGGAGCATGACAACGTTGAGACTGACAAGCTCTTCGGCTCATCAACGAGAAATATGTCGCCTGTTGTAAAGCGGGTGTTTATGGGTGTTCTTTTGTTGGTGTTGTGCCTTGCCCTTTTTCTGGCAGGGAGTATGACAGCCAAATCAAGCCTTAGTATGACGCAAATGTTTTTTGTTATGGTTGCCATGTTGGTGGTAATCGTGGTACTCGTGGGTTTTTATCAGGCTGTTAACATGCTCTATTTTGCCAAGGATATGAGTTTTTATCTGGCACTACCTATTCATCCATTTACCATTGTGGCTGCAAAGATGGTCTACTTTGTTTTAAGCCAAGTTGCCATCAATGTTGTGGTTTTGGCGTTTGGCGTGGGTTTTTTGGCTGGAAGGGGTGCAGAAGCACTTGATTTTGTAAGCCTTGTTCTGGCGTTTATTCCGTGCGTGATTACAACTTCACTTGTTCTTATTATTGTCGTTATTCCAGTGATGCGTTTTTCGCGTATTGCTGCAGACAAAGATAAATTCGCACGTGTCTTTGGTTCGCTCACTACGATTGTTTCGCTAGCTATCGCTGCGGTGGTGAGTCTGAACTCGCGTTCTGCTGCTTCATCGATGATGACTTCAATGACCGACATAGTAGGCAATGGTGCCGTGTCTGTTGTTTTAACTTTTGTGTGTGCACCAACGCTCTTAGTGTCTCAGGCTTTCAGCGGCAACGTGTTAGCTCTGTTGGGTATGTATGCTTTAGCTGCGCTGTATGTCGTGGTGATGGGTTTGTTCTCTAAGTGGTGGTACTTTGAAGGCGTTTGTGGCATGCAGGGAGGCGCCGGCAAGAAGAGCCGTAAACACTATTCTGAAAAAGAAATTGAGGGCGCTGTTAAACAGCGTGGTCAGTTCAAGGCATTTCTTTCCCAGGATATAGCAACCCTGATTCGCGTCCCTGCGTTCTTTCAGCAGTTTGTTGTTTCGATGCTTTTGGAGCCGATAGCTATTGCCGCAATTTGTCTGGTAGGAAATGTTACCAATAATGGTGGAATCTTTGGTAGTTTGGATGAAATCGTAACTACTTCCAGTATTGATGCGAATACGCATTTAGCACTTTTGGGTATTATTTTGCTTGTTGGATTCCTGAGTTGTTTTCCCTCATACTTGAATGCTTTTGCGTTGGGGCGCGATGGTAATGATTTCTTTTTCTTGCGCGCCATGCCTGTGGATATAAAGCAGTACGTTACCGCTAAATTTGCAAGTGGTTATCTTGTTGCACGGGTGCCCATATTTGTGCTGCTGCTCGTTATTCTTGTTGTGTTGGGTACGCCCGTTGATATGGTAGTACTTGGTGTGCTCGCCTTTGCTTTGCCTCTCACCGCAGTGGATTTAGCTATGTTTGGCATTGGTAGCAGAAAACCCAGGCTTGCATGGGAAAACGAGGCACAGTTGTTTAAACAGTCCGATTTGTATCTACAGATTTTCATTTCGGTTATCCTTGGCGTATTTGCTTTTGCTTTGCCAGGGGTCATCATGGTTGTATGCGCGCTATTTGGTATTTCCGGGTATGTAGGAGCGGTGGCTTTACTTGTTGTTGGCCTTGCTGAATGCATCGGTGCTGCTGCGTTTGCGTTTACGTTTGCCTCTAGTAACATGGAGCGCGTGCAACCGTAGTCTTAAGCGCTAGCACCTGATTCGTAGCAGTGCAGTGTGCAGAAGCGGATCGCGCTCAGGTTGAACGCGACATGAATAGAGAGC
>CAVJWZ010000047.1:0-11985 GCA_963653545.1 uncultured Eubacteriales bacterium
TGAAACATGTTGTGCCGCAAGGTGCAATGTTGAAATCTTGAGAAGGAAGGTGTTGCGAGGGCTGTTTATAGCAGGCTTCATGCTCAATTGGAATTTTGACGTGAAAGGTGTTGTTCATAGTAAGGTCGCGCGCGCAGTTCCGCACGAGCCAAAACATCCAGTGGATGTTTTGAGCGAGCTCAGGACTGTTTGAGCACGCGGTCTTGCTATGAACAACACCCATCCAGCGAAAAATAAACAAGATTCTTCATGATTGAAGAGGGGGAAATATGAGATTCGATAAATTGGCTCTAACGGCTCAAGAGGCCCTTCAGCAAGCAATGTCAATTGCTGGAGAGGCCGAGGCAGGATCAGTTGAGCCCATTCATTTGTTAAGCGCACTGCTTACTTCAGGCGAGCATAACATGAATGCAATTATTGCCCGAATAGGGGCAGATCCTGCCTATTTAAAAACAAAAACAGCAGAAGAAATTGCCCGCATGCCCAAGGTAACAAGCGGTGGCTTTATGGGCATGGCAGTGCCTTCTCCTGCGTTTATCAAGATGATGGATAGCGCGGTTAAAATCGCCGAAAAATTGGGCGATTCATATGCAACCAGCGAGCATTTGCTCATCGCATTATCTGAAGAAAAGGGCACGGCAGGCAAAATTTTGAACGATGCGGGCATTACCCGAAAAAATATTGAAGAAGCATATGAAGAATTGCGAGGTGATACACGAGTGACTGATGCACAAAACAAAGCGGAATTTGAAGTTTTAGAGCAGTATGGCAACAATTTAACTCAGGCTGCTCGTGAAGGAAAGCTTGATCCTGTTATTGGACGTTCTGAAGAAATTCGTCGTACCATCCAAGTTCTTTCGCGCCGCACCAAAAATAATCCTGTTTTAATTGGTGAGCCTGGCACGGGCAAAACGGCAATCGTTGAAGGCTTGGCACAGCGTATTGTTGCTGGAGATGTTCCTTCAAGCTTACAAGACAGAGAGCTTATCGCGCTTGATTTGCCAGCAATGTTGGCAGGCGCAAAATATCGCGGCGAGTTTGAAGATCGTCTCAAGGCGGTATTGCGTGAGGTCAAGCAATCTGATGGGCAAATTATTTTGTTCATCGATGAGCTCCACACTATTGTAGGTGCTGGTTCTACCGGTGATAGCTCAATGGATGCAGGAAACATGCTTAAACCCGCCTTGGCGCGTGGTGAGCTTCATGCTATTGGTGCAACTACGCTTGATGAGTATCGCAAATACATTGAAAAAGATGCAGCTCTTGAGCGTAGGTTCCAGCCTGTGCTGGTAGGCGAGCCTTCTGTTGAAGACACCATCGCTATTTTGCGTGGTTTAAAAGAAAAGTATGAGATTCATCATGGCGTTCGTATTACCGACTCTGCCTTAGTGGCAGCAGCTGAGCTTTCAAATCGCTATATTTCTGATCGTTTTTTGCCCGATAAGGCAATCGACTTGATGGATGAAGCGGCAAGCCGTTTGCGCATTGAGATTGACAGCATGCCTGAAGAGGTTGATTTAGCAGAGCGCAAGCTTACACAAATGCAAATCGAAGAGCAGGCTTTAATGAAAGAAACTGACGAGCCCAGCAAAGAGCGGCTTGAAGCCCTGCGCAAAGAGATCTCGCAAGCAAAAGAGGAGCTCGATCGACAAAAAGCCGAATGGAAAAACGAAAAAGACGTTATTGTGGATGTTCAATCACTCAAGGCAGAAATCGATTCAGCTCAGCTTGAGGAAGAGCGTGCAACCCGCGAGGGCGATTTAGCGCGAGCTTCTGAGCTGCGCTATGGTCGCATCCCTGAATTACAAGCTAAACTTAAAGAAGCTGAAGAAACCCTTGAAGCGCGTCAAGAAGAGGGCGCCATTTTAAAAGAGGAAGTTTCTGAAGAAGAAATTGCCGAGGTGGTTTCTACCTGGACGGGCATTCCCGTAACTAAGATGATGCAAGGCGAGATGGCCAAGCTGGTAGATTTGGAAGAGAAGCTCCACGAAAGGGTCGTTGGTCAAGATGAAGCAGTTTCTGCGGTAGCGGGTGCAATTCGTCGCAACCGTGCAGGGCTTTCCGATCCTGATAGACCAATTGGCAGCTTCTTGTTCTTAGGCCCCACTGGTGTTGGTAAAACCGAGCTTGCTAAAGCGTTAGCTGAGTATTTGTTTGACAGCGAACGTGCTATGGTGCGCATCGATATGTCTGAGTACATGGAAAAGCATTCGGTTGCTCGTTTGGTTGGTGCTCCTCCAGGATACGTTGGCTACGATGAGGGCGGTCAGCTTACTGAGGCAGTGCGTCGTAAGCCTTATTGTGTTGTGCTGCTCGATGAGATTGAAAAGGCTCATCCTGATGTGTTTAATATCTTGCTGCAGGTGCTCGATGATGGTCGCTTAACCGATGGTCAGGGTAGAGTAGTAAGCTTCAAAAACGCAATTATCATCATGACGTCTAACGTTGGGTCGCAGTCTATTCGCGATTTTGCCAATGCAAATAGCAACGATTCGATGGGCAATGTGATGGAAGATTTGATGAAGTCCGACATTGCAACTGCATCAAAGCGCTTGGCGGAGCTCTCGAATAGTATCAACGATGCTCTGCGTGCAACCTTTAGGCCAGAGTTTTTGAATCGTATTGATGATGTGATTACCTTCAATCCGCTTTCTATTGCAGCAATGGAGCCTATTGTTGAACTTCAGCTCAAAGATGTTCGCAATCGCCTGGCCGATCGTCGTGTTGATTTGGAGGTAACTCCTGCTGCTTTGGAGCGTTTGGCTATTGATGGGTACGACCCAGTATATGGCGCTCGCCCCTTGCGTCGTTTAATTCAGCGCGAGGTTGTCGATCGTGTTGCAACGGCTATTATTGAGGGCAAAGTTGCTGATGGTGCCCAGGTAACGGTTGATATCGATGCTGATGGAAATTATGCAACTACTATTCAAGGTGCCAGCGAGGTTCATGAATAAAAGTCTTTAAAATCAGTGGTTGATTTTCTTCGCTCGGTATTCAAGTATGGCTTGCTATAATTTTAAAGCATATCACGTGCGCGGCAGCAGCGTGGCAATAGCGTTGCTGCAGCGCCGTTGCAGATATGGTGGTTAAGAGGTTAGCTAATTGCTGAATTGGAAAAGGATAGTAAACATATGTCAGAAAAAGTTGCCGTTTTAATTCCGTGTTACAACGAAGCAATAACTATTGCTAAGGTTGTTGATGATTTTAAGCGGGTTTTACCGCAGGCTGACATTTATGTCTACGACAACAATTCAAGCGACAATACGGCAGATATTGCGCGCGAGCATGGTGCTATTGTGCGGTTTGAAGGACGCCAAGGCAAAGGCAACGTTGTTCGTCAGATGTTTCGCGATATCGATGCAGATTATTACATCATGGTCGATGGTGATGATACCTATCCTGCCGAGTTTGCTCCTGCTTTGTTGGAGCCGTTAATGAAAGACGATGCCGACATGACCGTTGGCGATCGTCTTTCTAACGGCAGTTACGGCGAAGAGAACGATCGTGCGTTTCACGGGTTTGGCAACGATTTGGTTCGGTGGCTTATCAAAGTAATTTATGGCTATGCCTTTGATGATGTTATGACGGGGTATCGCGCGTTTAATCGCGTATTTGTAAAAACTATGCCCGTGCTTTCTGAAGGTTTTCAGATTGAGACCGAAATTTCAATTCATGCGGTAGATAAGCGCTGGCGCATTCAAGACGTACCGATTGATTATCGTGATCGCCCTGAAGGCAGCTATTCAAAACTTTCCACCTTTGGTGATGGTGCCAAAGTTTTAAAAGCCATCACATCGTTATTTAAAGATTACAAACCGTTGGCCTTTTTTGGATGGCTGGCGTTGTTGTTGCTCATTGTGGCAGTTATTGCCTCCATTCCTGTTTTGGTTGATTATTTCAATACAGGGCTGGTGCCGCGCATTCCTACGATGTTGGGATCGTTAGCGTTAGCGGGATGTAGTGCGCTTTCGTTTGTAACGGGGCTTATTTTAGACACGGTAGCCAAAAGCCATCGGCGTCAGTGGGAAATTGACGTTTATAAGATAAGCGATAGTTTTTATAAGAAGCAATAATCCCCGTAAATACGCGCACGGGGTATGTCCAATTTTGCCCACGCCCCATGCCTTTTTAGAAGGTGCACAAAGTAGTTTTAATCTTCCTGGTCGGTTTGCCCTTGGGAAGATTGAAAAGAGCCATGAAAATAGGTAAAGAGTTCTTGTTTGGTGTTTTCATAGCGTTGGGCAAGTTCACCTTCGGTATAGCCGTTTTGAATAAGTGAGCATAAAATTTGTAAATCGAGGTTTAAGTTCTCAACTTCGATTGGCTGGATACTTATCTCGGTGCCTTTCTGAATACAAAGAGAATATATTGTGGTATGGCTATCATTGCTGCAAGCGTGAGGTTGTTGCTCTGAGTAAGAAGATGGCGTAGTTTCGGTGTCTTCCTTAAAAGAAGGTTCGCCGTTTTCTAATGCGGCAAGGTCAACAAAAAAGAAGGCGGGGTTTGTGTTAAGCGCGTTGGCTATTTTTCCAATGTTTTTTAGACTGACGTTAATGCGTCCTTGCTCGATTCCTCCGATGTACGTGCGATGGAGGTTGCTTTTTTCAGATAGTTCTTCTTGGGTTAAGCCCTGTTGTTTGCGCAAGGCTTTCATATTTTTAGCAAAGACACGTTGTACATTCATCAAACTGCTCCTTGAATAACATGAGTAGTTTGATTAACTCCAAATGATGAATATTTATCTACAGAATATAAATATCTTCCTGGGCAAAACTAGCCTTTATTTACGCTAGCTTTGTGCTCAATCATCGGAAAAGCGGTTTATGACGCTATAAATATCACGATAAAATAAGGGCTTTTATCAGGTGATGCTATGTATATATAGCAAAAAATGATTACTGAAGAGAATCTCATGTCAGATATGGCTTGCTGCTGTTTGCTTATAGTCTCTTGTTGACTATGGGTAGCAAGGCAAGCTGAGCATTCGTAAGTCCCGATACTCGTTCTCCCTTGCCGATGGTGCTCACCTTGTAACGGCGTTTGAATTTAGTCTTTATTATGATAGAGTGCAACGCGTGCTTTTGCCGTATACCGTAAGATTTATATCGAGCATACGAGGCCTTAACTCGATGCTCTTTTTATAAACGAGAGAACAAACCATGATAATAAAACTATGCATCATTCTTATTTTTGTTGGCGTCGTTGTTGGAGTAGGTGTTTATACCCGGCAGCATGCAAAAAGTGTTGATGGGTTTATTCTGGGCGGGCGTAATGTTGGTCCGTGGCTTTCGGCATTTGCCTTTGGAACAAGCTATTTTTCAGCGGTAATTTTTGTTGGGTATGCAGGGCAGTTTGGCTGGAAATATGGCCTGGCGGCTTTTTGGATTGGCATCGGAAACGCCATTTTGGGTTCGCTTCTTGCTTGGTGGGTTCTTGGTCCTCGTACGCGCGAGGTTACTCAGCGCCTTAAAGCAACCACTATGCCAGAATTTTTTGGTAAGCGCTTTCAGTCTAAGGCTCTTCGCATTGCTTCGGCTGCCATTATTTTTGTTTTTCTTATTCCCTATACCGCCTCTGTTTACAATGGTCTTTCTCGTTTATTTGGTATGGCCTTTGGCTTGCCGTATGAGGCTTGCGTAATTGGTATGGCTTTGGTTACCTGCATCTATGTGGTGCTTGGTGGCTATATGGCCACGGTTTTAAACGATTTTATTCAGGGAATCATTATGCTGGTTGGCATCATTGCGGTAATTGTAGCGGTGCTGGCTGGTCAGGGTGGATTTTCAGAGGCTGTTATTTCGCTTGCTCAAATTCCTGCTGAAGGAACAAATTTGCAAGGGGCATTTGTTTCAATGTTTGGGCCGGATTTATTTAACCTCCTCGCTGTTGTTGTTCTTACTTCGCTTGGTACGTGGGGCTTACCGCAGATGATTACTAAGTTCTATGCTATTAAAACGGGCCCTGCCATCAAACAGGGCGCTATCATTTCTACTGTTTTTGCTGCGGTAGTTGCGGGCGGCAGCTATTTTCTGGGTGGCTTTGGCCGTTTATTTGGCGACGAAATCGCCTACGCTGCAAACGGAACCCCTATTTATGACTCAATTATTCCAACGATGCTTTCTGGCTTGCCTGATATTTTGCTTGGTGTTGTAGTGGTGTTGGTTCTGTCGGCTTCTATGTCAACGCTTTCATCGTTGGTATTAACTTCTTCTTCAACGCTTACGCTCGATCTTATCAAGGGCAATATTATTAAAAGCATGCCTGAGCGCAAGCAGATTACCTGGATGCGCGGCCTTATTGTGGTGTTCGTTATTATTTCTGCTGTTATTGCGCTCATTCAATATAATTCAACGGTTACCTTTATCGCTCAGCTCATGGGCATTTCGTGGGGTGCTTTGGCGGGCGCGTTTTTGGGCCCGTTTTTCTGGGGATTATTCAGTGGCAAAATTTCAAAAGCAAGCGTGTGGGTAAGCTTTATTCTTGGCGTTGGCCTTACTAGTTCTAACATGGTGATAGGATTTATCTCTTCGCCCATTACGTGTGGAGCACTTGCCATGCTGCTTTCGCTTGTTGTTGTTCCTCTGGTGAGTTTATTTACGCCCAGTGTTCCTTTTGACGTTAAACCTCCCAGCAGTCAAGGCGCCATTGATCGTGAATATGTGCATGAGTTAGAGTCTCACACCAACTGATTGCACCCTACTCCGTCCATCTGGGGTGACGGGTTGTTTTGCTGTTTCGTGGCACCAAAGCAAACAAATTTTGCGTATAATTTACGCGAATTATTTCCAATAAGAGAAGAAGGAAGGTATGGAAGGTTTCGAGCTTATTAGCACCGGGGCTTGGTCGATTATTCCTCCTTTGTTAGCACTGGGTTTAGCCTTGCTTACAAAAGAAGTGTATTCATCGTTGCTTGCGGGTGTGTTTTCTGGCCTGATTATCTATGAATTTACCCTTGAAGGTGCAGGCATTAATCAGCTTATTACGGCGTTTACCTATATTCCAACAATTCTTGCCGAGCAAATAACATCAAACGCAGCTCTTGTGCTGTTTTTGGCTTTGTTGGGGGCGCTAGTTGTGGTTATTGCCGTTGCGGGTGGTTCGCGCGCTTATGCGCAGTGGGCGGCGGAGCACATTAAAAGTGCGCGCATGGCATCAATAATGACGGCAGTTTTAGGCATCATTATTTTTGTTGACGATTATTTTAATTGTCTTACGGTTGGTGCGGTTATGCGCCCCATTACCGATCGTTTTCGTATCAGCCATGAAAAGCTTGCGTGGATCATCGATTCAACGGCAGCGCCTGTTTGTATTATTGCGCCCGTTTCTTCATGGGCAGTAGCTGTTGGTGGTTATTTAGGTGATGATGGTTTTAACACCTTTATTGCCTCAATTCCTTATAATTTTTATGCACTTTTAACCATTTTGTTCGTGTTTGTGCTGCTGGCTATTAATGCCGATTTTGGCCCCATGAAAAAGGCTGAAGAAGATTATCGGCAAAACGTCCAAAGCACTATCCCTAAACATCCTTCAACGCTTGAAACTGTTTCAACGGCACGTATGCCTGAGGGTGATGCCTCAATAGAAACCGTGGTTACTGAGCAGGCTGATTTAAATTCGGCAGCTAAGGCTATGGAGGAGTTTAAGGGCCTCGAAGTTTCGCTTAAGGGCAAGGTGTACGATCTCGTTGTTCCCATTGTTGTGCTCATTATTTTTTCTATTATTGGCATGATTTACGTTGGCGGTTTTTTTGAAGGGGTCGATTTTGCAACCGCTGTTGGCGAAGACCCTATCACGGGTTTGTGCATTGGTGTGGTAGTTGCCTTGCTTGTTGCTGCTTGTATGTTTTTACCGCGCAAACTCACTACGCTCAATGGCTTTGTTGAGGGCGTTTCTGAAGGCGTTCGTTCGATGGTGGGCGCCATTATGATCTTGGTTCTAGCCTGGAGCTTGGGTGGATGCTGTCGTTATATGTTGGGAACAGGCGAGTTTGTTGCCGATGTGCTTACCAATGCTGGTTTTGATTTGGCCTTCTTGCCCGTGGTAATTTTTATTGCTTCAGGTTTTATTGGGTTTGCTATGGGAACTTCTTGGGGCACTATCGCTCTTGTTCTTCCTATTGTTTTGGGTATTTTCCCTGAGTCTGATCCTTTGTTCCTCATCACTATTGGAGCAACGCTCGCGGGTGCTGTTTATGGCGATCATACATCGCCTATTTCAGATACCACCATTTTGTCTTCGGCAGGTGCGGAGTGTGATCATTTACGCCATGTTGCAACTCAGCTTCCGTATGCAAGTGTTGTAGCAGGGGTTTGTTTGATTGGTTATTTTGTTGCAGGTTTTACTAAATCACCTTGGATTTCGTTGGTTGGCGGAGCGGTTTTGTTAGTGGCATTTCTCGTTGTTGTTCGCTTGCGCAACGCAAGAACGGTTTAAGGTACCTGTTGCTTAAATGCTCGAGCGATATTTTCTTGACCGAATGGTGATATATCGGTACAATACAACCTCGCGCACAACATTTGTGCACTTGGTCGGATAGCTCAGATGGTAGAGCAGCGGACTGAAAATCCGCGTGTCGAGGGTTCAAGTCCCCCTCCGACCACCATTTAAACAACAATGACCTGCGATTTTATCGCGGGTCATTTTGTTTGTCCATAAGTTTTAGGCTCCTTTGTCCTTAACTTGTCCATAAGCTTTGCATCCGTGTATTAGTTGGAAATAGTGACTAACGACGGATTAGGTTTCGGCTTAGGTCTCAAAAAGTGGGTTGTTATCTTGTGAATGTGTTACAATGTCTTACAACTATCGAGGGAGGTTTAGATGGCGAGTGCGACAGTGACAATCAGGCTGGGGAGCGAGGAAAAGGCTCTTATTTCAGACTATGCCGCCGTTTTTGGAACGTCGGTTTCTGAATTTATGCGTAAAGCTGCACTGGAGCGCATTGAAGATGAGCTTGATCTTAAGGATTGGGAACAGGCAAAGGCCGAATTCGATTCTGATCCTGAGACTATTTCGGCTGCTGAGATAGCAAGAAAGTATCTCTAGCATGTGGAAGCTTGAGTTTTCTAAGAGGGCAGACAAACAGCTTTCAAAGATGGATCCTGGGATCAGACGTGTGATAGTTGCATGGTTGTTGAAAAACATTGATGGTTGCGTTGATCCGCGCGCTCATGGCAAAGGTTTGACGGCAAACCAGTCTGGCAAATGGCGCTACCGTGTGGGGGATTATCGTGTGCTCTGTGAAATCAGGGATAAAGAACTCGTAGTACTTGCCATTGAGATTGGACATAGACGTAATATCTACAACTAGAAGAACAAGATTAAGTTTGAAAATTTGCAGGCAAAACATGAAGCGGAAAGCGGATTATTTCTCTTAAATGCGACGTTTATGTTATGGAGCACTCTGGTAGTGAAGGTAAAACCTGTAAGAAGCACATTGTTTGCAATGCTTTCGATAACCTCTAGTGAAGATTGGTAATGCGACCGAAAATCCCCTAAAAACTTAACTTGCACGATGTAGATAATCTAGGGTTTAATATAGAGTTAATTGTAGCTATAATACTATCAAAATAGCCACAAAAGGAGGAATTATGGCAGGAACAGCAACACTCAACGTCAGAATGGACGCAGATACCAAAAGAGATTTCAGTATGTTCTGCGATGAATTAGGCATGTCGGCATCATCGCTTATGAATGTGTTTGCTAAAACGGTTGTCAGAAATCAGGCTGTTCCATTTCCATTGACTGCTCAGACAATATCTATTCCCGAGCGTTATGCTCGCATATTTCCAGAATCTGAAAATGATCTTATGGACATGCTCAGTAAATCAGCTGCAACGCCGCTTAATCAGTGTGTATCTGCAACTGATGGCGCTGCTGCAATTATGGAGCGTATGGATGGTAGATAAAGTTATCTCAAACATCAGCGTAGGGGTTAGTCTAGTAATAGTGTCATCGGATGATAATGCCAACCCCCCCCCCATTAACTTTGCGCCGTCAATAAATGTCGTTTGTTACATTTATTTCCGGAATTAAATGTATAATTTGACATTATTTTCCATATTTTGGAAACGAAAAAGGTGCAAGAAGCATTCCGCTTTATGCTACATGCTGGTTTGCAAAAAGCTTCATAGACGCTTGTTTCCTCCAAAAAATTGACTAAAATGCAATTTAGAGGAGGAAACTAATGATAAAAACACATAGTATGCTCCTAGAAGAGCTTAAAAAGTATAGCGCTCCTGGTAATAAAATCATGCGGATGGTGCAAGCGGGAAAGCTTATCCCCCTTACGCGAGGCATCTATGAAACAAATTCAATGGCTCCGCCTGAAGGGTTAGCAGCAAGCATTTATGGTCCGTCATATCTTTCTTTTGAGTTTGCCCTGGCATACTATGAACTTATTCCCGAACGAGTAACAACCATAACAAGCGCAACGTTTGAAAAAAATCGTCGCAAGGAATTCAAAAATGCCTTTGGCGTGTTCACCTATCGCGACGTTCCCTCGCAGGTGTTTCCCTTAGAACTTCGCGTACACAAACAGGGCGACTATTATTTTCGCATAGCTTCTGCAGAGAAAGCATTGTGTGATCAACTATATAAATCAGTTCCTGTAAGCAGCGTAAAACAGCTTTGCCAGCTTATTTTTAATGATTTACGCATCGACGAAGCCATCTTTAATAATCTCGATCATGCGGTGCTGCAAGCGTTAGCACCGAAATATCAGCGGACAAACCTTCGACTGTTAAGCAAACTTCTTGATAGGAGACACCTTTGAGCGAAATTTTTGGAAATACAATCACGCCATACGATGCAAAATCGATTATCGACAAAAAAAATGCTACAAAAGAAATCATTCAAGAAATGGTTCTTTGCGGGTTGTCGCGCGCTGGTTTTTTTGAAAAAGCTGCATTTTATGGCGGTACAGCCTTAAGAATTTTCTATGGGCTTGACAGATTCTCTGAAGATTTAGACTTTTCACTCAAATGCCCCGATGCGAATTTTGAATTAAACAAATACTTCTATACACTCGAAAAAGAAATTCGATCGTTCGGTCTTAATATGACTATCGAACAAAAAAAGAAAAGCAAAGAAAGCCAAATTCAATCGGCATTTTTAAAAGGTGATACATTTGAACATCTGATGTTCTTCTTTCCCGATGAGCATATTCAAGCTGCAGCGAATGAAAAAATAAAAATTAAGTTTGAAATTGATACCGACCCAGCTGCCTATGCCGAATTTGAACAGCGCTATCGACTTTTACCCGCCCCGTATCAGGTATGTCTTTACGATCAGGCGTCACTGTTTGCAGGCAAGATACATGCTGTATTGTGCCGAGGATGGAAAAATCGCGTGAAAGGCAGAGACTTATACGATTACGTGTTTTATTTATCGCGAAAAACTAAGGTTAATTTAAAACACCTTAGTGCAAAACTTGTTCAAACAGGCTATTTAGAAGCAACACAGAAATTAACTATGACGCAGCTCAAAGAATCATTGTATAACCGTTTCGCTTCCATAGATTACGAATTAGCAAAAGAAGATGTGCAACCGTTTTTGATTGACAAGAATGCTACGGCTTTGTGGAGCGCGGAATTCTTCTGTGACATCACGCGAAGCTTTCTTGCGTAAACAGCATGCAATAAATGAGTTAATTCTCAACCCCTGTTCGGTTTTTTCATCGTTGCACCAGTTCTTTTAAAAGACATATTTTTTCGATTTTATTAATGTATCCGAGTTCATGTGCATGCTTAGCTGCATCGACAAGCCTGTTATTCATGACCCCAAAAACGTTACGCCGTGTACGGAAGCTGAAAAATTTTTATGTTGATATTGCCAATGAGGCGCTTATGTTTTGCTGTATGGCTAGCACATCGGTTCGCATGAGCTTTCGCGCCATAAGTAAGAGCGCTACGTAAGCCTTACGTAGCAGGTGCTTCTTCCGTTTCCTTCTTTTTTGAGTTCGCCAGCGGCAACCAGCTTTCGTAAGGC
>CAVJWZ010000048.1:0-11036 GCA_963653545.1 uncultured Eubacteriales bacterium
GCGCAAACAGACGATGCCGTAGGTATAAAAGGGGCGGTGAGCGTTGCTGTTCTTTGTTGCTTTTTGGCAAGATTATTTGATGTGTTTAAAGTTTCACATTCAAAAATGACGGACAGCGTTTGAAATCTCTGAACTTTACATCGTGGCAGTATGACTTACATCTCAGTAAAGCTAAGCAAGTCGCTAATGTGGACTAAACCATCGTTTAGCGAAAAGACCGTTTGCGGATGGATTGTTTATTTGAACTGCGATTATTAATAGAATCTTTATGTAGCTATATTTCTCAATAGTTATTAAAGTATCATTTCTGAAATTAGGAGGCGGGTGATGGAAATTGAAGAAGTCATAACGCCCGAGGGCAGAGATCAAGAGAACTCGTCATTCATCGCCCATATTTCAGAGGATGGTATACGTTTTGAGTCGGTTGAAGAGCATTTAAGGGCGGTTTCGGAAGTGGCTGCCTGCTTTGCCGAACCATTCGGGGCGTCTTCTTGGGCTCGTGTTGTTGGTATGGTTCATGACGCCGGTAAGTATTCGGAAGCATTTCAGCGAAGGATTTTGCACAACGGTCCGAAAGTTGATCACTCTACGGCGGGAGCTTTTGAGCTAAAGGGTCTTGCAGCGGGTATGTTGTCTTATTGTGTTGCGGGTCATCATGGCGGGCTTCCCAATGGCGGTACGGTAGTTGATGACGGTGGGTCGCTGCTGGGACGGTTGAAGCTTGCCGACCGTGGTGGAATTCCTGATTATTCGGCATTTCGAAACAGGATTCAGCTTCCCGAGGTGTGTCTGCCCACTACATTCAGAGTTGCGCCGAAGACCAAAGAAGACGGTGCCTTCTCCTTGTCGTTCTTAACGCGTATGGTTTTTAGCTGTCTTGTCGATGCCGACTTCCTCTGCACCGAGAAATTTATGACGGGGAAGCCGCGCGAAGGCATCGAAGCAGATTCGCTTCCCGTGCTTCGCGACCGGCTCGAAAGCCATCTCAAAAGGTTCTATCCGCCAAGCGGCAAGGTGAACGAGGCACGTTGTGAGATGTTGGATGATTGCCGCGCTGCTTCACGGAAGCGCCCCGGCGTGTTTTCGTTGACCGCTCCTACTGGCAGTGGCAAAACATTGGGCCTGCTCAGATTCGCGCTCAATCATGCTTGCGCGCCAGATTCCGTTGTGCAACGAGTCATTTGCGCTATTCCCTATACGTCAATCATCGAGCAGAATGCCGCAGTATACCGTCAGGTTCTGGGTGACAATAACGTGCTCGAGCATCACAGCTCGTTTGATTACGATTCGGCTGGGTCTCGCGATTACGAAGATCCAGACAGTCCGCTTAATCGAATGAAGCTGGCTGCGGAAAACTGGGATGCACCCGTGGTCGTTACCACGAACGTGCAATTCTTCGAATCGCTGTTTGCTTCCAAGACGTCGCGTTGCAGAAAACTGCACAACATTGCTAACAGCGTTATCTTGCTCGATGAGGCGCAGATGATCCCGGTGAAGTTCTTGCTGCCCTGCGTGAAGGCGCTTGCTGAACTTGTGAAAAACTACGGTTGTACGGTGGTTCTATGTACTGCGACGCAGCCATGCCTCGAAGGCTATTTTCAGCGAGAGGGCCTTACGGTTGAAGAGATTTCCCGTGATCCTGCGCGGCTTTCAAAATCGCTCGCGCGCGTGACGTACCGAAGTGATGGTAGACTCGATGATGACCAAATCGCGAGCGCGTTGCTCCTACACGACCAGACGCTTTGCATCGTGAATAGCAGAAAGCAGGCGCGTTGCCTTTTCGATCGGCTTGCTTCCTTTGACAATGAGGGTATTTACCACCTGACCACCATGATGCATTCGGTTCATCGAAAACGGGTTCTAGCTCAAATCACTCAACGGCTGAAAGAGGGGAAACGCTGTATCGTGGTAGCGACCTGCTTAGTAGAAGCTGGTGTCGATTTGGATTTCCCTGTAGTTTACCGAGCCGTTGCAGGGGTTGACTCGCTTGTGCAGGCAGCGGGGCGTTGTAATCGCGAGGGCAAGCGAGCCGTTCAGGAAAGTATCGTGCATTTGTTTATTCCTGCTGAGCCGTATAGCGTTCCGGCCGGGGTTGGGCAACGAGCGCAAATCGCGCAAAGTGTTTTGCCGGGATTGCTGGAAGGATCCGATGAATCGCTTGATGTTGAAAGCTGGGTAGCTGCCTATTTCAATCGCTTGTACCTAGCAAAAGGCGAGAGTCAGCTTGATGAAAAGAGCATTGTTCCTCGTATGTCCCAGAATGATCCGAGGAACAACAACATTGCGATTTTTCCGTTCGAGGATGTGGGGCACGATTTCAAGCTCATAGAGGAAGGCTCGATTCCACTGGTGATTCCATGCGAGGAAAACGAGGACGTTATAGATCGGGCTCGCAACGGCTTTCTTTCGCGAGGAGATTGGCGAATGTTGTCTCGTTATTCGATTTCCCTTTATGAAGCAGATGTTCGCTCGCTTGATGCGGCGGGTGCGATAGAGCAGCTGACTCCAGGCGTATATGTTCTGCTTGATAAGGGCTTTTACCGCGATGATGTCGGGCTGGGTATTGCTCACGCAGGGGGTGATGCTCTCTTCTTTTAAGGAGTTGTCAGGTAAAATCAATAGCGCGGCCGTAATGGCAGCGTGTGAGGAAAGGAGGTTTGCATGGCATTCGGCTTTAGTGTGGAAGCTTGGGGCGAAAGGGCGCTTTTCACTCGTCCTGAGTTGAGCGTTGAGCGTGTTTCTTATGACGTGATAACGCCAAGTGCAGCAAGAGGCCTGATAGAAAGTGTCTATTGGCATCCTGGCATGCGCTACGTGATCGACCGCATCCATGTGATCAACCCCATAAAGTTCAGTAGCGTTCGCCGCAATGAGGTGAAGGTGAAGGCTTCTTCAGCGGCGATGCGTGCGGCTGTTCAGAGAACGAAAGACCTGCCCTATATCAGTTCGCAAGAGAGCATTGTTCAGCGTGCCTCGCTTATTTTGACGGATGTGCATTATGTCATTGATGCTCATTTCGTTATGACTGATCAAGCAAAGTCCTCGGACAATCCCGGGAAATTTTGCGACATATTGAAGCGCCGTTTACGTAAAGGCCAGTGCTACAGCCAGTCTTATTTCGGATGCAGGGAATTTGCGGCAAACGTGTGCCTGTTGGAGGGCGAAATCCCATCTGGTGCTTACAGTGATGTCGCAGAGCGTGATTTCGGTATCATGCTGTATGACATGGATTATTCAGATCCTGAGGATATTTCGCCTATGTTCTACCGTGCAGTTATGCGAAACGGCGTCATCGACGTTGCGGGAAGCGAGGTGTACCGATGATCATCCAATCTTTGGTGCGCTACTATGATCAGCTTCTCGATGACCCCGATAGCGGGATCGCCCGACCAGGCTGGGGCAAAGAGACGGTGCATTACCTTTTGGAGTTGTCTCCTGAAGGAGAGCTGCTGTCTGTTATTCCTTGCGGGGATGGATCCCACGGTAGAGAGATGCTTCTGCCGGAAAAGCGCAGGAGTTCAAGTGATATCACTGCGAACTTTTTATGTGACGATGCGTCGTATTTGTTGGGCCTTGATAAGGATGGCTTGCCGGAGCAGGACCCAAAGAGGTTTATCAAGTCAAAGGAATTCCATCTCAAAATGCTTGAAGATCTTAAGTGTGATGCTGCGGTGGCCATTGTTCGTTATTTCCAACGATGGGATCCTCTTAAGGCGAACTTGGAATCGGACCTTGGCTTTAATGCTTCAAAGCTGCTGAAGACGAAGCCTCGTTTTGCCTTTTGCCTATCGAATGGATCTTCATGGATTGAGGCGTGGACCGCCGATGAGATTAGGCACAGGTGGGAAACCTGGCTGGCAGACAATGATAACTCTCCTGTGATGGTGTCGCTCGTTACGGGGAAGGCGAGCCATATTGCCTTAAATCATCCAGCTATTAAGGGTTTAGGCGGAGGAAAAGCGAAGCTTGTTAGCTTTAACGAGCGAGCTTTTGAGTCTTACGGCCGAACTGGGCAGCAAGGCCTTAATGCCCCTATCGACAAGATGAGCGCGCATGCCTATTCAGCAGCTATGGGCTATTTGAATTCAAAAGCTGGGCATCATGGCCGCATAGGGGGAACCACTGTACTGTTGTGGTCCCTTGGAAGCGCGCATGACCAGGCTAACTGTTCGGTTTTTTCTCTCGCCTTGGGTTTAACCCCCCTCAATGAGAGCATTATGAAGGAAGCAGATATCAAGGCAGTGGTTGATGCACTATCTGAGGGTAAGCCAGCCGATATTGATGGCCTCTCCTTTGAGGACGAGTTCTTCTTGTTAGGTATCGAAGCCCCAAGTGAAGGTCGCGCTGCGGTGCGTTTCTTCCTGCACGATTCGTTCGGCGAAATGATGCGACATGTTGCAGATCATTACCGTATCTCGGATGTGTCCCATTCTCCTAATGAGTTTCCTTATGTAACCCCCTATTGGTTGTTGAGGAGCCTAGAAAATCCGAATTCCAAGGAGTCTACTGTCAGCTCTCAGCTGAGTGGGCCGCTTATGCGGTCGATTTTGCTAGGAGGGCGTTATCCGGAGTCATTGTACGAAAACGTCCTGCTGCGTGTGCGTGCTGAGCAAACGGTGAAGCGAGAGCATGCCGCTATTATTAGGGCGTATTTGATTAGGAATGTAAAAAAGAGCGAAAGTGAGGTTACCGTGAGCGTGAATACCGACAGTAAAAATATTGCATATATGCTTGGCCGTATATTTTACGTGCTCGAGTGTATTCAGGAAGCGGCGAATGGGAAGGCGTCGATCGCGGATCGTTACTTGAATTCAGCATGCGCAACACCAGCGACAACGCTTCCTGTCCTATTGAGACTCAGCAATGCCCACCTTTCAAAGTTGTCAAGGGAGAACCCTGGGCTTGGAATTTACCTAAAAAAGCAACTTGGAGACCTGATGGCTCAGCAAGGCTTCTGCTTTCCCAAGCGATTGTCTTTGGTCGATCAAGGAAGTTTCTTTCTCGGCTATTATCAGCAAAAACAGGCAAGGTATGAAAAGAAGGCCGAGCAGGAAGCGTAAGCTAGCCCAACTTATTGAGGAGGAACAATCATGAGCAATCCCATTTCAAATCGTTATGATTTCGTTGTGTATTTTGATGTTGAAAATGGCAATCCCAATGGCGACCCCGATGCGGGAAATATGCCTCGCATTGATCCCGAATCGGGCTACGGTTTAGTTACCGACGTGTGCCTTAAGCGCAAGATCAGGAATTACGTTGAAATAGTGATGGAAAATGAGCCGGGGTTTGAGATTTATATCAAAGAAGGGATTCCGCTAAATAACAACGATGGCAATGCTGCTTCGAAGTATGGGGTCGATATAAAAAAGAAAACAAGCGCGCAAGAGGCGAAGAAAAAAGACCCTTCGATCGGAAAAAAGATCAGAGACTTCATGTGTGCCGAATATTACGATGTTCGAACATTCGGCGCGGTTATGACAGGGCTTAATACTAAGGATATGCAGGCGTTGAATTGCGGACAGGTACGAGGGCCCGTCCAGCTGACTTTCGCAAAGAGCGTCGACCCAGTTATTCCTATGAGCATTGGCTTGACTCGAGTGACAGGCGCTACGGAAAAGGGTACAGAAGATCGTTCAGAACGTATGGGCCAGAAATACATCATTCCTTATGGTCTTTATCGCTACGAAGGCTTTGTGTCAGCGAACCTTGCACGGAAAACTACCGGTTTCTCTGAAGAAGATGCTGCCATATTATGGGATGCCATTATCAACATGTTTGAACATGACCATTCTGCTGTTCGCGGGAAGATGGTTGTACGTTCTCTTATTGTTTTTAAACATGCATCTGAATTGGGCAATGCGCCCTCGTACAAGCTGTTTGACGCAGTGAGCATTCAAAAGAAGCCCGGTATCGAAGCCCCGCGCTCGTTTAAAGACTATGAGGATGTCATTATCAATGAAGCGGCGATTCCTGAAGGTGTCGAGGTTATCTGTAAGTTGTAGGAGCGGACATGTATTCGGATGAAGAGTTCCTTGCGCTTTCGGGCATTCAGCATTTTGCATTCTGTCGTAGGCAGTGGGCACTTATCCATGTAGAGCAACGCTGGCGCGAAAACTACCTGACCGCATCCGGTCAGGTGGCACACCAACGAACCCATGATGCAGAGATACGGGAGCGTCGCGGTTCGCTGCTCGTTGTGCGGGGACTCTTCGTCCGGTCATGCGAGCTGGGCCTTTCTGGTATATGTGATGTTGTGGAGTTTCGGGAGGATCCCAGGGGCGTTCCTCTGGCGGGCGAGAGGGGCATATGGAAGCCTATCCCTGTTGAGTACAAGAGGGGAAAATCGAAGGCTGATGATTGCGACCGGCTTCAGGTTTGCGCGCAGGCGATGTGCCTGGAGGAAATGCTCGGTTGCGACATCGACAGCGGCTTTCTGTTCTACAAGCAAACGCAGTCGCGTGAACCGGTTTTGTTTACCGATGATTTGCGAAAAGCCGTTCGAAGCGCGATCTCCGAGATGCACCAACTGTTTCAACGTGGGCATGTGCCTCAGGTGCGTAAGAGCAAGCACTGTTCGGCGTGCTCCTTAGCTGAAGAGTGCTTGCCTTTGTTGCAGCAGCGTTCGGCGCGAGGGTACATCGAGGATATGCTGGAGTGGTCGGAATGAAGAGGATCAAGAACACGTTGTACGTGTTTACTGAAGATGTGTACTTGACGCTTGACGGCGAGAACGTTGTTGCGAAACAAGGCGGCGATATGTTGGGGCGTGTTCCGTTGCATACGCTAGAGGGCATCAGCTTGTTCTCGTATGCAGGTGCAAGCCCTGCGTTGATGGGCGCATGCTGCGATCGAGGTATCCGACTGTCGTTCTTTTCGCCATCGGGACGGTATCTGGCCGATGCTCGGGGAGTGCATGCTGGTAATGTCCTTCTGAAAAAAGCCCAGTTCCGAGTTTCGGAAGATGAAAAGCTGTCTTTGGATGTTGCGAGGAACTTCATTTTGGGCAAGGTGTTTAATTCGCGTTGGGTGCTTGAAAGGGCTGTCCGGGACCATGGCCTTCGCATCGATGGGGAAGCGGTAAGGCGTGCAATTGCTCATTTAGCCGAAGCTCTCGATGCGATTCGCACGTGCGATTCGCTTGACTCGTTGCGCGGGATCGAGGGCGATGCGGCTGCGGTTTATTATGCGGTTTTCGATGAGCTGATTTTGCGGAATAAGGATGACTTTTATTTCGTGGGGCGCTCGCGCCGCCCTCCAAAAGACCGAGTGAACGCAATGCTGTCGCTTTTCTATTCCGTGCTTGCTCGAGATTGCTCTTCGGCGCTTTTGGGGGTAGGGCTCGACCCAGCTGTTGGGCTGATGCATGTGGATAGGCCGGGGCGGGATTCCTTGGCGCTAGACTGTATGGAAGAGTTTCGGCCCATATTCGTTGATCGCTTCGTGCTGACTGCGATCAACAATCGTGTTGTGGATGCTTCTGATTTCGACGTTCGGGAAACGGGCGAGGTGCGTTTGTCGGATAAGGCGCGCAAAACGCTGTTCAAAGCCTGGCAGGAAAGGAAGCGTGAGCAGATCAAGCATCCATTTACATCGGAAAAGCTTCCGCGTGGACTTGTTCTCAATGTTCAGGCGCAGCTGTTGGCGAAGCATCTTCGTGGCGATTTAGACGCCTACCCGCCATTTTTGTGGAAGTAGGGGATTGGCTGTGGTCTTGATTACCTATGACATCGATACCACTGACGCTGCCGGTAGAAAACGCTTGCGAAGGATAGCGAAAACCTGTGTCAATTATGGGCAGCGAGTTCAGGCTTCTGTATTCGAGTGCGATGCGGATGCCGCTACGTTGGTCGCGTTGAAGGCGAAGCTTTTCGAGATAATGAACACGGAAAAGGACAGTATTCGTTTCTATCATCTGGGCAATAATTGGCATGGTAAAGTGGAGCATTATGGTGCGAAACCGAGCTATGACCCGGAAGGTTTTCTCTCGCTGTAGGTGCGAGCGTGGGGCGATCATTCGCTATTCAAGAGGTTCGCACTAAATTACTAGATGTTCTAGTGTCGGTTATGGATTATTTTGTCGATAGAATCAATGTCTGAGTGATGATTCGGCAATAAGGAAGTGCTAGAGTTTAGTTGACTACTATATGTAGCTGTCGCTCCCCGCATGGGGAGCGTGGGTTGAAATACCTCCTTACAGTTATTATTATAAGGTACACCGCGTCGCTCCCCGCATGGGGAGCGTGGGTTGAAATATAACTCCCGTTGCACTAACGGCATCAGGAGAGCGTCGCTCCCCGCATGGGGAGCGTGGGTTGAAATAACGAAGATGAAGCCATTCTTTTTCACAAAGCTTTGTCGCTCCCCGCATGGGGAGCGTGGGTTGAAATTTAATCGTAAGAAGTAAGCAACAAAGGGAGAGCCGTCGCTCCCCGCATGGGGAGCGTGGGTTGAAATATACCTCGCCTGCTGCTGCTTGAGGGAGTGTTTAGTCGCTCCCCGCATGGGGAGCGTGGGTTGAAATAAAAGAGTGTCCTGCTTGTGCGCGGAAATGGCGAGTCGCTCCCCGCATGGGGAGCGTGGGTTGAAATACATATGGTGTTTGCATACGCCAGCTGTTCGTTGTCGCTCCCCGCATGGGGAGCGTGGGTTGAAATTGCCATAGCGGCTTCTTTGGTCTTATCGTCAAAGTCGCTCCCCGCATGGGGAGCGTGGGTTGAAATTCCTCGAAGCTAAAGTAAGGCGACCATATGACACGTCGCTCCCCGCATGGGGAGCGTGGGTTGAAATCTCCTACTCAACGGCAACGAATGCCGTCTTTTCGTCGCTCCCCGCATGGGGAGCGTGGGTTGAAATGGCAAGCCGCCAAAGGCGGTAACCTTGCGGTACGTCGCTCCCCGCATGGGGAGCGTGGGTTGAAATACTGAATACTGTTGATTTAATACCACCACGACCACGTCGCTCCCCGCATGGGGAGCGTGGGTTGAAATATTTTCAATCCCTGCCAATCGTTTTGCTCGTCTGGTCGCTCCCCGCATGGGGAGCGTGGGTTGAAATACCACAAGGCTAAACCGTGACGAGTTTAAAGCCGGTCGCTCCCCGCATGGGGAGCGTGGGTTGAAATTCGAAAGACGCTGCCAATTCCTCGATGCCTTCAGTCGCTCCCCGCATGGGGAGCGTGGGTTGAAATTATGACCTATGGCGCGGCTAAAGCGGCATTTGCCGTCGCTCCCCGCATGGGGAGCGTGGGTTGAAATATTTAATGTCATAGCTTGGTTTGTTTTTACTATCGTCGCTCCCCGCATGGGGAGCGTGGGTTGAAATAAGCGCCCGCCTGATTATGTTACGCTTCAGTCGAGTCGCTCCCCGCATGGGGAGCGTGGGTTGAAATTATCATAAAACGTCGCCCAGTCGGTAGTACTTTCGTCGCTCCCCGCATGGGGAGCGTGGGTTGAAATCTTGGTTTTTAATGTTTCCCAACAACCCGCTTCGTCGCTCCCCGCATGGGGAGCGTGGGTTGAAATCCCTTGCGTTGGTTGCATATCCTATGAGCTGCTGTCGCTCCCCGCATGGGGAGCGTGGGTTGAAATTTTGACCATAGAGGCGGCATATTTAAGATTAAAAGTCGCTCCCCGCATGGGGAGCGTGGGTTGAAATCGCGCGGTTAGGCTGCCCAAGATGCCCCCAAAAGTCGCTCCCCGCATGGGGAGCGTGGGTTGAAATAGGTTGTAAGTTTTATTTACAACAAGAAAGGAAGTCGCTCCCCGCATGGGGAGCGTGGGTTGAAATCATGCGCGCGTTAAATATAAAAATATACGCTTAGTCGCTCCCCGCATGGGGAGCGTGGGTTGAAATCTAAATCGCGGGCACCTACTACCATAGTTACATCGTCGCTCCCCGCATGGGGAGCGTGGGTTGAAATCATCTCCAACCGCCCGAAGTACCCCAGGTTACAGTCGCTCCCCGCATGGGGAGCGTGGGTTGAAATAACGAAGAGACGAATAGCGCGGTGCTCTACTTCGTCGCTCCCCGCATGGGGAGCGTGGGTTGAAATGTGCTTGATGCGCTCCAAGAAGCTGGCGTTATTGAGTCGCTCCCCGCATGGGGAGCGTGGGTTGAAATGTTTAGGTCAGCAACATAAAACCCTGCCGCCTTGTCGCTCCCCGCATGGGGAGCGTGGGTTGAAATGTACTGATTTGTCCGATGCTGTAGACAAACAGCAGGTCGCTCCCCGCATGGGGAGCGTGGGTTGAAATGCCACCGTCGCCTTCTGTGGCATCGGGGTCTACGTCGCTCCCCGCATGGGGAGCGTGGGTTGAAATTCCGTCAGACGTTGCCCAACGGTTAACGCGCAAAGTCGCTCCCCGCATGGGGAGCGTGGGTTGAAATTGCCCCTGTCGTTAATATTATAATAGTCCTTAGCGGGTCGCTCCCCGCATGGGGAGCGTGGGTTGAAATACGAACGGCTTGGGTTCTGAGAAAGATGTAATCGGGTCGCTCCCCGCATGGGGAGCGTGGGTTGAAATCTCTTAAAGGTAGAAGGGGAAAGCATGAATCACGTCGCTCCCCGCATGGGGAGCGTGGGTTGAAATAGGTTGAAGGCGTTAAGGGTGACTTCTTCGTCGAGTCGCTCCCCGCATGGGGAGCGTGGGTTGAAATTGTCTATGGCAGAAACGCAAGGAGCAGATTCTAAGTCGCTCCCCGCATGGGGAGCGTGGGTTGAAATTGTATATATAGTAAGACGTTACAAGACGATACAAGTCGCTCCCCGCATGGGGAGCGTGGGTTGAAATGAGTGGCACGGTATGGACTTTACCGCGCAACGTGGGTCGCTCCCCGCATGGGGAGCGTGGGTTGAAATGAGTTAGAAGTAGAGACAGAAGTCCAATATGACTGTCGCTCCCCGCATGGGGAGCGTGGGTTGAAATTGTGCGCGAGTGTGTTATTACCCGACTTTTGCAGTTAAAAGAGGTTGTTTTCGATCTATGACCTGCATATACAGCCTCTTTTTCTGTGACTTTTTTTGTAGTGGAAAACCC
>CAVJWZ010000049.1:0-10770 GCA_963653545.1 uncultured Eubacteriales bacterium
TCTTCAGTTATAGGGTGCCGCGCGCAGTTCCGCACGAGCCAAAACATCCAGTGGATGTTTTGTGCGAACTCAGGACTGTTTGAGCACGGACCCTATGACTGAAGAGGAGCTATGAGAACTCGTAAACACTCAATCACCCTCGCTTTGAAGCCTCTCCCTCTTCTTTACACGCAACATTGATGGGCGCCATCCCTTTATAGACGCCACTAATACCCTAAGTAAGCAGCTATTTTTAGTTTTTGGGTTTTTCCTTCTTGTTTGGTTATAAAATATGAATCCGATGCTTGGCAACGTAACACAAAGATGACAGGAGAATATAATGTCTGCAAGCAAATCCCCCACCAATAACTCTAATGTTTGGAGTACACGCCAACTCGTAACCATGGCGCTCATGTGTGCTATTGGCACCCTTCTTTCGTTTTTGGAGTTTCCCCTTCTTCCTGGTGTTACCTGGTTAAAATTTGACGCTTCAAACATGCCCGCTATGGTTGCCGGCTTTGCTTATGGCCCTGCTGGTGGCGTTGCAGTAGGCATTGTTACCGCTATTATCCACGGCCTCTTGATGGCAGACTTTACCGGTGCATTGATGAACATTTTGGTGGTTACCTGCTTTGTTCTTCCAGCCTCGCTTATGTACAAGAAAAATCGCACCTATAAATTTGCAATTATTGGTTTGGTACTGAGCATTATCGCTGGCATTTTGGGTGCCGTTGTTGGCAACCTATTGCTCACTCCAACCTGGCTTGGCGTTCCCTTTGAAGCGGTTGTGGCTATGGTTATTCCCGTGCTCATTCCTTTTAATGCGCTTAAAGGCCTTTTGAATGCCGTGCTTACCCTGATTATTTACAAGTCTATCTCAAACATAATCACCCCCAAGAAAGACCAAAAGAAGGGCCGCTAATCTATGATTACGTTTAGCGACGTTTCTTTTACCTATACGGGTGACGCCTATGTTTTGCGCGACCTTAATCTAACAATTGAAAAAGGGCAGTTTGTTTGCGTATTAGGCGCTAATGGTTCAGGGAAATCAACCTTTTCAAAGCTTATCAATGCGCTTCTTCTCCCTGATAGCGGAGCAGTAACCACTAAAGGGATGGATACCGCCAACCCTGAATACACATTTTTAATCAGAAGCACAGCAGGGGCGGTATTTCAAAATCCCGATGATCAACTTGTTGCAAGCTTGATTGAAAATGATGTTGCGTTTGGCCCAGAGAACTTAGGCATTGAGAACCCCGAATTGCGCGAGCGCGTAACTTCCTCCCTCGCTCAGGTGGGTCTGAGTGGATACGAGTTGCGAGAAACCACTGCTCTTTCGGGTGGTCAAAAACAGCGCGTAGCCATTGCGGGAATTTTAGCAATGAACCCTGAAATTCTTATCTTGGACGAAGCGAGCGCCATGCTTGACCCTCGCGGTAGACGCGGACTTATGCGCGTGTGCAAAGAGCTTCACGCTCAAGGCATGACCATCGTTATGATTACCCATTTTATGGAAGAAGCAGCCGAGGCCGATCGCGTTATTGTGCTTGAAGACGGCAGGTGCGCCTTAGATGGCACCCCTCAAGACGTTCTCACGCAAGACGAAACCTTGCGCCATCTTAACTTAGATATTCCGTTTGCAACGCAACTATCAAGAATGCTTCAAGATCGAGGGCTTGCAATTTCAACACATATCAACACCGAAACACTCAAGGAGGAGCTATGCCAATTACATTTGAGCAAGTAAGCTTTTCCTACAACCCACCTTCAAAGCGCCAGCTCAAGGCAGGACAAACGCCAAAATATGCACTAAAAAATATTTCGTTCTCCTTGGAAAAAGGTGAGTTTCTTGCCATTGCTGGGCACACGGGATCAGGAAAATCCACCCTCACTCAACACTTAAATGGCCTTATTCATCCCACCGAGGGCAAGGTGTATTGGAACGGCGAAGACCTTTCCAATAAAAAAGTAGCAACCAAAGCACGAGGTGATATTGGCCTTGTTTTTCAATACCCTGAACATCAGCTTTTTGCAGCAACCGTATTTGAAGATATAGCCTTTGGTCCTCGAAACCTTGGACTTAGCGCGAGCGAGGTTGAAGAGCGCGTCAAAGATGCTCTTGAGCAGGTTAACCTTTCATTTGATAACCTCAAAGATGTTTCGCCTTTTGAGCTTTCGGGCGGGCAGCAGCGCCGCGTTGCCTTTGCAGGTGTGCTCGCCATGCGCCCCAGCGTTTTAGTGCTTGATGAGCCCGTAGCAGGCTTAGACCCTGCTTCACGCGAAGATTTTCTCACCTTGATTGAGCAATTTCATCACTCAGGCCTTACCGTTGTTATGGTTTCGCACAACATGAATGATATCGCCCGCCTCGCCGACCGCGTTTTAGTTATGAATAAAGGCGAAATTGCATGGCTCGGAACCCCTGAAGAGGTATTCAGTCACACAAGCGAACTGCGCGAAATTGGTTTAGGAATTCCCCATTCAATGCGCCTTGCCAACGAATTACGCGAGCTTGGTTTTGATCTTGAAGAAAAACTCTATCTACCACAAACGCTCGCTGATGCAATAGCACATGAACTCTACTTACGTGCACAGCAAAGCCAAAGCGGTGAGCGCTCATGAATATTCAAACCATTTTTGGGCGCTATCTTTCAAAAGATTCTTTTGTGCACTCAATGGATGCGCGCGCAAAACTTCTTTTGTCGCTATTGTTTATGGTTATGGTGTTTGCCGCAGGGTCGTATGCTGCCCTTGGTGTTGCTGCGCTGTTCACCTTTGGCATGTTTTTTGCTGCCCGCATCTCGCTCAGGCAAGCGTTTGTATCCATTGCGCCTTTAGCGTTTTTGGTTATTCTTACCGCCCTCTTAAACATCTTTTTTGTACAAGGCGGCACCATATATTTTCAGGCAGGCATTATCTGCATTAGCCAGCAAGGTATAGAGCAAGCTATTTTTATTGCTATTCGCCTTACCCTGTTACTACTGGGGATGAGTTTACTCACACTGGCAACCACTACCCTTGATATCACCGATGCCTTTGAGCGGCTTTTACAGCCCTTCAAGCGTATTGGTCTTCCTGCTCACGAGCTTTCTATGATGATGGGAATTGCTTTGAGATTTTTGCCTCAATTTGCCATCGAACTCCAAACAATCTATCGAGCACAAATAAGCCGTGGCGCCAACTTTACGTCGAGCCCAAAAGGCTCAATATCCATGATGACTTCACTCATTGTGCCCCTTTTTACCAGCGCGTTTAGACACGCCGAAACACTTTCACTCGCTATGGATGCACGCTGTTATCATGGCGGCACCGGGCGCACGAGGCTCAAAACGCTTACCTACACCAAACGCGATGTTATAGCTACTCTATACCTCTTAGTGGGTACTGCTTGCATAATTGCGCTTAACCTTGTGCTTCCGTACCTAACAGCGCTGCTCTCATAAAAACGTTTTACCTTGTAAAAACCAACAAATGATGCACGGTACAATACACAACACAACGCACAACACGCAAGAAAGAGGCTTACCATGGATGAAATTTTAGAATACCTTACTTCGGTGCCTGCATGGTATTTGGCAACGTGCGAGGGCGATCAGCCACGAGTACGCCCTTTCAGCTTTGCAGCCCTTGATGGCGGAAAGCTCTGGTTTTGTACGGCAACCAATAAAGATGTATATTGCCAACTCAAAGAAAACCCCAAATTTGAACTATGTGGATGGAAGCCCGGTTTTGGCTGGATAGTAGTTACCGGCAAGGCAAGCATGATTGATGAAGCAAGCGCTCAAACTCGCCAAGCGGGATATGAACACATGACTGCTTTGGGGGAAGTATACGAAGGCCCCAACGATGCGCGTCTTACCTTTTTCTCTTTGGCTGAAGGCACGGCAAAAATTGCCGACATCGATGGCTCGGAGCGCATGATCGAAATCGAGCATTAATTAGCGCATAGAGAGCTTATCAACAAGCATACGAGCTGCATCGCGAACCGAAAGACCATCAATGTCAAGGGTTACTTCCGCATATTGTTCATACAATGGAGCGCGCTCTTCATATAACGCACTCAAACTCATACCGATGCCATCTTTCATTACCACACCGCGCTCGTAAAGACCACCGAGACGATTTTCCAGCTCTTCCAAAGAGACCTTTAAATACACCACCGTCCCGATACTTGAAAGATGCTTCATGGCTTCATCGGAATATACCGCTGAACCCCCGGTAGCAATTACGCTATGATCGGCCGATAAGGTACAAAGCACCTCATTTTCAACCTCAATAAACCCATCAGGGCCACAGGCATCAATAATTTTCTGAAGCGTTTTATCACATTGGCTCTGAATGAGCAGATCGGCATCAATAAAGGAATAGTTTAATATTTTTGCAAGAACAACGCCCAAGGTTGACTTTCCTGCACCTGGCATTCCAATCAAAATAATGTTAGACGTATTATTTATCATGTAACAATCCTTACTGTCTTCTTATTCACAGGGCAACTATAACACGTTTATCGTACACGCCGTAAACCTCACACAAAACGCCCTCGCAAAACAAGAGGCTTTTATACAACCTAGCCAAAAAGCCGAGCGGCGCGACGAGTAAGCTAGCGAGCACCGCCACCGCCGCCAAAGCCGCCGCCTCCGCCGCCAGAAAACCCGCCGCCAAAGCCACCTCCGCTTGAAAAACCACCATCTACCGCAGAAGACACTGCCTGCACAGAAGATACCACTGCGCTGTCAAACGAAGCTGCAAAACTTGGTAGTAATGCATGCCTTGAATACGAACTGCTATAGAAAAGCCACCATGGCACATAGTAGGGTGATTCATTCATGAGCGCTTCATCACTGGCAAACAACTCAGGAATAGCGCTGCGTAGCTCTTTGATTGCTTTATCGGCAACACCAAATAAATAGGCATACACCATAAACTTACCCCATACTTTAACGTCAAGAACAGGACGCTCATCCAGCGACGAAAATTCTGTAAGCCATTTTTCAAGCGCCTTACAACGCGCATAAGCATCGGCTCCTTTTTGTGTACGGCGCTCCATAAAATGAGCAAGCACCGCCACCACAACACCAGCAATAATGCCAGGAATAAGCACTAAGAAATTTTCAAAAATAACCGCAACGCACAAGCACAGCACAAATAGCACTCCAGCAACACCAAGCGTTGTAAACTTTTTACTCTTGGAATACGACTCAAAATATTCTCCCTGAATGGTTTGAGCACTCACAAGCCCCTGCCATGTTTGCATACTCTCAGCAAAAACAGCTGGATTGTTCTTTGCATACTGCTTAATCGAGGCTAACCACAACGTGTTGTTGCCCCCTGCAATATCGTCAAACAATATCGAAAGAGCTTTTCGGTCAATCTCACTGTGAGGAATATATGAGTCAACCCGCGTTATATAGTAATCTTGAACGACCTTTTTACCGCGAGGATATTCCCCTTTATTGATTAATAAGGCTCCCTCATTTGCCAAATGCATAATAGTTACCGTAAAGTCAGAGGGTTCTTCTTTATCGAATCGGCAAAGCCGTCCAATTACTGCAGGGTGCTCCCCCAAAACGGGCTCATCACGCCAATACTCATCAATAAACTGTGGCTTGAGCTCTTTACCATAACGTATAAAGTTCCACACCGCCCAAACGCAAGCTGCCAAGGAAACAAGAATAGCTAACAGCAATGCCACAAGCGACCACATACGCTGAGCATTAGCGTCATCGCTCCATTGTTGCTCTTCAGACAAAATAGAATCGAGCATCGATTGATTGGGCTGCGCATTGGCATCCGTTGCTTTAACGCCCGTCATCCACGACGTAGGAAATACCACACGTGCCTCTGCGTAATGCCCGCTGCTAACACGGGGAATTGAGTAGTGAATTGTTCCGTCATCCTGAAAGCCTATAGAAGAATCAAGAGGGCCATGACCCCAAGCTCTTACATTTTCACCAGGCACAACCGAACTATTCGCCGGAACAGGCAATGTTATGTTCATTGAAACATTTTCAGAATCTACCGCCCAACTGCTACCAACAATTTGCCAATAAAGTTCTGCGGTATCTTGGTAAACCGAAACAAGATCGACAATGGTGTAAGTAAGTTCAATCGTAACCGTTTCATCCGAAGCGGAGAAGAAAACATACACCGTATTTTTTGGCGAATCAAGAGAATAGGCCGCGTGGGTTGGTCCGCCTGCATCGCGCCACGAAAGAACAAAGGGAACAGAAGATAAATTGTTTGTTGTGCCCGCCTGCTCCAATGAAACGCTCTTAACTTGAAGCGAAGCATACGAAGGGATTTTTTCAAATTCCCACCAAAGAGCAGAAAATGTTCCATCGAAAGTAAACGTTCGCTTCTCGGTCACCTGTAAATTGCCGTTATCTTGCACAACGGCATCAATGGTTACCTCGGGCATTTCGTATGATTTTGCATAAGCTGCCTGCGGCGCAAGCACAAGCGTGAGCAGCACAGCGGCAATAAAACCCGCAAGCAAAACTCCTAAAAAAGCTCGCTTACCGATAGGGCTTGTATTGCTCGCTGCGCTACCTACCATATTCGTGCGATTCACGGAGTTTACACCTCTCGTTGAGTTGGAAACCCCAACGCGCAATGCCTCTTTTATAAGGAAATTTTTATTTTTTTGCCAAAACAAACTATTTTGCACCGCTCTCCTCCTTGCAAGATATGAGTAGGCAGGTTATCATTTCAAGTCGCAAACCAAATTGGAGAGCTGACCGAGAGGCCGAAGGTGCTCGCCTGCTAAGCGAGTATACGCCAAAAGCGTATCTAGGGTTCGAATCCCTAGCTCTCCGCCACTGATATATTTAAAGCCCTATCTATTTAAGGTAGGGCTTTTTGCTATCCCTCAAAAATAGCCTGAGCCAACAAGCTAGATATGCTCAGAAGGGTCTTTAGGAGCCGAAGACATATTTACCTCAGGCACCCCTGATTGGTTGCCTTGCCCAAACGAAACAACAGGGCTTGCCGATGCAGCCGCATTAGCATCAAAGCTTTCGCGCTTAGTAAACCCAAACGGACCAGCAATTAAAACACCGGGAAAGGTTTGGATGGCATTGTTATACTTCATCACCACGTCGTTATAACTTTGACGCATATAGCTAATTTTATCTTCCGTTGCAGAAAGCTCAGATTGCAATTGCTGAAAATTTTGATTTGCCTTTAGCTCGGGATATGCCTCAGATACCGCAAACAAGCTTTTGAGGGTGCCCGAAAGCACATTATCGGCGGCCATTTTTCCTTCAGGGGTTTGTGCATTAACCACATCGGCACGGGCCTTTGTTACTGCATCAAAGGTGCCGCGTTCATGGGAAGCATACCCCTTAACCACTTCGACCAAATTAGGAATTAAATCCAAACGGCGCTGAAGTTGAACATCGATCTGCGACCATGCATTGTCAACGCGATTACGAAGCTGAACAAAATTGTTGTATAAAACCACCAGCGCAATGATAAGAATAACAACAATAACAGCTATTACTATACCTACAACCATAACAAGCCCTCCTTGACATAGCGTTGCAATCAAAGTGTATCAAAGCAGCAAAGCGATAAGTTGCCGCAACAACGTCCGTTTAAAAACTTTCTATTACTGAAACACCCAAGCGAGATAAAGAGCTTACGCGCGTCCAATAGCCCTTACGCTGAGCAGCAACCGAAACAGCAACTGCTTCATCATAGGTGTTGCATAGCACGCACACTGCCGAGCCGCTTCCGCAAAGAACTGCCTGCTTGCCCTCGGGTATCGAATCAAGCCATGCGCGCAAAACGCGCAATTCAGAACAAAGCGATTCCGAGGCAAGCGCCATGTTGTTCCATAGCTCAACCTCATCTGCTGCTTCAAGCAAAGCAAGATCTTGGCGATATTTATCAGAAACTTCAACGGGATTAGCATCAAAGGCCTCATAAGCCGCCTTAGTTGATATGCCAACATGAGGGCGAATAAGCACACAAAAATCTTTGCGTGGAGCAAGGCTTTTAACCAGCTCATCGCCTTTACCGTTGAGATAGGCGCACCCGCCCTGTAAAAAGAAGGCAACATCGGCACCCAAACGCTTAGCAACATCTAAAAGCCTTGCATCATCAGGCGCAATACCCCACATTAAAGCTGCACCATACAATGCTGCTGCCGCATTTGAAGAGCCACCACCCAAGCCAGCTTCACTGGGAATATGCTTGATGAGCGTTATGCGAATTTCTTCGTCTTCAGTGCGACCAAGCTCTTGAGCCAGCATAACAAGAGCACGGTAAATAATATTTTGCTCAGGGGCAACATCAAGCATAACCCCTTCATCAAGTTCACTCGTAAGCCTTATCACCAAGCCGCTACCCTCTTCTTCAGCGTCATAGTGATACATCTCTAAAACGTCATGAAGCGCTAGAGCATGCATAATAGTATCTACCTCATGAAAGCCATCTGATCGTGTTTTGCCAACGGCTAAAACCAAATTAACTTTTGCAGGAGCAATAAGCTTTACATAGTTCATATTATTGTTAACTCCTCTTATCTTGTAGCAGCCCCGTAGCACATGGCCTCAATCATTGAGCCTATTAGCTTTTTTAGCTTTTTTCTGCCTGTTCATGCTACGTTTTTTAGCAAAAAATTCCTTGAGCAGCAAGGCACACTCACGTTCGCGCACCCCTGCTGTAACTTCAAATTGATGGTTGAGTCTTGCATCCTCATGTATACGATACAGCGAGCCCAAGGCTCCTGCTTTAGGGTCAAAAGCCCCAAACACGCACCGATCAATGCGCGCTTGATGCATAAGCCCTGCACACATAATGCACGGCTCAAGCGTCACGTACACCGTACAGCCCGAAAGCCGCCACGCCCCCAACACGCGCGCCGCTTGCTTAAGCGCTAAAAATTCAGCATGCCCCGCAGGGTCTGCATCGGTTTCTCGACGATTTCCCGCCCGAGCAATAATACGACCTTCAAATACTACAACCGCCCCAATAGGAACTTCATCCAAGCGCTGCGCATTACGCGCTTGGTCAAGCGCTTGAGCCATAAAATAAAAATCTTCGGGTATGCCTTTACCGTTTTGTGTCATTATGTGTTATCCTGATTTGCACACCTATTGGAGGAATGGCAGAGCGGTTGAATGCGGCGGTCTTGAAAACCGTTGTACCGAGAGGTACCGTGGGTTCGAATCCTACTTCCTCCGCCAGACATTACGAGAGCTTGCTTTTTACAAGTAAGCTCTTTTTTATTCTTCGGGGAAAAATGTCTCACGAACAAAATCAAGCGGCATCTCACAGCCCATCCACAAACGCTCTCCAATAGCAGCTTGCTGAAGAAATACCCCCACTCCATCAACGACCGTATTGCCATGACTGCGCGCCATCATAACCAACTCAGTCTCTCGTGGAACATATACCATATCGGCAACAATAAGCTTTGAGTGAAGCATCTCAGGAGCAATGAGGCAACCGGGTACTTCGGGTGAGCCAACATTAGTAGCATTTACCACAAGCGACGACTCACCAAGAGAGCGCGCCAAGTGCTGCTGCTCATCAAGATCATACAAGTGTATCTCACAGGATGGAGCATGATCACGCACACGCTCAATAAGCTCTTCAGCGCTTTTATAAAATTCATCTTTTCTATTAAACACATCAATAGAAGCAACGCCATCAAGCGAAGCTTGCGCAATAACTGCCGAGCCAGCACCTCCTGCACCCAAAACGGTAATTTTTTTACCGCGAATATTGATGCCATTCAAAACAAGATTACGCATAAAAGCTGCGCCATCGGCGTTATCGCCCAAAGAGCGACCGTTTTGAAAAACAACGGTGTTAACCGCTCCCATAATTTCTGCCGCTTCAGAAACTTCATCAAGAAACGGGAGAATAAATGTTTTGCAAGGCGTGGTTACGTTGCAGCCAAGAAACCCCATGGCAAGCATGCCGCGCACCGTATCTTGCAAGCGCACGTTATCAACATCAAAAGCAATATAGGCGCAATCAAGACCCAACTTTTGAAACACGGCATTATGAATTGCAGGAGACTCAGAATGCTGAATGGGGCTACCGATAAGCCCAATGAGTTTTGTTGTTCCCGTAATGCGCGCAGCCTTTTCCATCAATTTCTACCTTAACGTTAACGATTACGATTGAGCTTTTAACTTTACCGCAATACAAAAATGACTTCATCTAAATCACGCAATTAATAAAATCGAGTCTGTCCAAGCAAATTAGCCATTTTAGGTGTCTTCGGTATTTTGTTCCACGAGCTGTACCGACTATCTCAACAAAACTTTTTAACAAGGTGCTTCAGTACGTCAAAACCCCTACGCCATGATCGATGATTAAAAGCTGCCCTACAATCAATGATTCCACGCCTTAAGACATATCGCCCCCCTGCCCTAACGCAAAACGAAGGAGGGTAAAAACCATCAGCTCCCCCGCACGAGGCGGAAGAGCTGATGCTGGTAAGTGGAGCTTAATGTCTTAGGTCTACATTAAACCCTCTTGTAAGTAGGTGCCCTCTCCTTTTGTGATTACATGATTACTTGGAGAAAGCGGGGACAACGCCATAGGCATAGCTGGCGTAGGTGAAGTTGCCGTTCAGATTGCCGTCAGTGTACACACTGCCGAAGTAGTCGGAGGTGCTCACACGAGGCGAACGCTCCCACCAATACGTGTAGGTGAAACTAGAACCGCTACGGGTTTTATCTATACCTGCGATGGCGGTATTGGAACCAGTTGGGTTTGTTACCTTACCATCAAACCAATCATACTGAGAGCCTTCGTAGTTGAAGTAAGTCT
>CAVJWZ010000050.1:0-10241 GCA_963653545.1 uncultured Eubacteriales bacterium
CCTGCTCCATGCGCTCAGCCTCAAGCTCCTTCTCATCGAGTGAGCGAATGAACATAAGGTAGGTGAGCTGGCTAATGACCTCGATGGGGTTGGTTATGCCGCCCTCCCACATTTTTTGCCAGATGGCATCTACCTTGCCCTTTGCTGCTCCAGTTATCATGAGTTTATATCCTTTCGTATGTTGTCGGTCTAATTATTTGCGCTCTAAAGTTGTCGGTCAAGCTTAAAGACAAGCAAGAGCCCGCAATTGAGCTCGAAAGAATGGCAAAGGGCTTTCTTCTAATGACACTTTTGTGTTACAAGCTTTTCGATAACAATTCTAACGACACTTTAAGCGCTTAAAATGTCGTTAGAAATATTTTACGTGCTATAATTACCATAAAGTGCCATAAGGAGAGAAAAATGATAATCCAAAGTAACGGGCAAGGCTTTCTCAGAAAAAACCTGTCGGGAGATCTAGAGTATGAATCTTTTGTCCCTACCCCTCTCCAGGCCCTAAACAACTTGGTTCTGTCGCCTGATACTGTCAGACTCCTGAGCGCTTGCTCAAGAAAAGTTGGCGAACTAGAAGGTATGCTCAGATTCATCCCAAACTCTGAAATGTACCTTGCGATGTACGTGCGCAAAGAGGCTTTGCTGTCTGCACAGATAGAGGGCACGCAGTGCACCTTCGATGACATTCTCGATCCTGCCAACGCTGAACTCATTAAAAAAGACGTCTCTGATGTAGTTGCATACGTCAAGGCAACCAATTATGCACTCGAAAGAATGAAAACCCTGCCCCTGTGTACAAGGCTGCTTAAAGAAGTACATGAACTTCTGCTTGATGGCACACGCGGACAAGAGAAAAACCCCGGCCAAACAAGAACATCTCAAAACTGGATTGGGCCAGCCGGATGCACGCTTAAAAGTGCATCGTACGTTCCCCCTAACGTCGAAGATATGACAGATGCTCTCTCTGAAATGGAAAAGTTTATACATGAGGAAAGAAACATCGATCCTATTGTGAAGACGGCGCTGATTCACTACCAATTCGAGACGATCCACCCGTTTCTTGACGGCAATGGGAGAGTCGGAAGGCTCCTTATTACTCTCTCTCTCATGAACGATAAAGTCTTAAGCGGCGCCACCTTCTACCCCTCCTACCAACTCAAACTCCGGAGGACGGAGTACTACGCAAAGCTGACCGATGTTCGCGAAAGAGGCATGTACGCGGAATGGATCGAATTCTTCTGCAGCTGCCTTCTTGCCAGTGCCGAGGATGCGATCGGAGCTTTAAAGCAGCTTGTTGAGCTCAGAAATAAAAACATCTCCCTTATCAATGAACGGATGGGGCGCTCGGCTAACAATGGACAGAGGCTTCTCGAGCTCATAGAAGGCAACCCCTTCGTAGACGTAAACTTTATTGCTAAGAAGCTTGATATCGCAAGAACAACTGCCGTAAATCTTGTAAAATCCTTCTGCGAGCTTGGCATCCTCGTGCAGCTAGAAGCCGAAAGACAACGGTACAAAGCCTATATATACGAAGACTACGTCTCTATCCTTCGCCAAGGTGGAGACCCGCTGTAAAGTATTGCCGCGCCAGCCCGCTTTGACACGCAGGCTTTGCGGCGGCGGCGATCTTCGCTTACACGGAAGACAGTACGGGCTTTATCCTTGTAAAGTGAAGTCAAGAGTGAATTAAAAGCGGCAACCTTCGCTTACACGGAAAGCAATACGTGCCCTAACCTATAAAATTTTGCAATACACCATAGAACCGTTGATCACATAGCTTTTGGATTTGAGCGGTCGAGCAACTGTTGAGATTGAACGGCTGCTGAATTAATGATTCTCGGGATATTTACCTTCATGCTCAACGGGAGGCAAATTAATCGTGAGGTTTGGACTTTTTGCGGTTGTTAACAAATATTGACCAAGCATGTCGTCAATTTGAAACGCAACATCATAATCGCCCTCAAATACGCACCAATAAAAAATATTGCCCGTAACAATTACTGCAATACGCGCAAGAATAACATCAGTTGAAATATCGGCGCGAATTTCGCCATTTTCTTTGCCTTGCTCGATATAAACGCGCACTCTGTCGAGAACAAGCTCTTCTTCAGAAGAACGATTAAAAAAGTCAAATGCCGGGTTGGTATTTCCTGCATAAAGTGCTGAAACAAATTCCAAACCAGCCTCTTTACAGCACTGAATATAAAAACGATAAATAAGAAGGCTTTTTTCGATGGCGTTATGATGAGAAGCCTCGGCTTCTGCTTGATCTTTATACGTTAAAAACACATGCTTCAAATAATAGGCAATAAGCTCATCTTTGCCACTAAAGAGATTGTAAAAACTACCGGTTGAAAGCCCCGCAGCATCACAAACATTGCGCACCGTTAAGTATTTCATTCCATACTGATTAACGAGCTTGAGGGCAGCTTTCAAAAGTTTTTCTCGAGTTACTTGAGCTCGTGTTTCTTGCACTGAAACATATTTGTTTTTTCTCGCCATAGCGTCTCTTCTCTTAAGGATATTTTGTATGTTTCTTCGGCATTTCAAGTTACTAACTAACTTTGATTATATAGCCGATCAAGCATAAATCATCAAATCTTAAAAAAACTCTTGACTCATTCTTTCTAGCGTGTAAATATGAACGTATTCTAAAACATGTTCTAGAACGCGTCTATACAAAATAGGGATTTTCGGCAAAAGGCGCAAATCGCATGTTAAAGTGCCTGTTCTTTGTTTTAGAAACCAACGCTAGGTTATCTTAACGAGCATCATAACCCTTGGATATCTTAATCCAAGAAGCACTCGATTAAGACACCTTCCATTTCTGTCAAGCGCACCCTCAAGACAGAAATTGCTGAGCCACGCCTCCCTCCCTGAGGCGTGGCGAGTGCATATTTGAATGCGGGTTTATATAGTCTCTGTGGTGCGCTTGGTGCTTCCATAGCTTCGACAGTAGTCGTAATAGTGTGTTCTTATTGAACGGAACGCAAAACTTCATCAATACCAAGAATAAAGTGAGGCATCATTGATGCTACGCAGCAACAAGCAAGCCATTACCTGCCTCGAGCAGATGAGGTTTGCTTGTAAAACTAACATCGCGCAACATGCTTGCGCGCCCTGTACGCAGCAAACGAGAAAGGTACCCTTACCATGCTTACCAAAGGCATCACCAACACTGAAGAACTCATGGTTTCAGAATCAAACACCGCTCTTGCTATGGGAAGCGGATCACTCCTTGTTTTTGCAACGCCAGCTATGATAGCCCTTATGGAAGGCACAGCAGCACAAAGTGTCGAACCATTATTGGAAGAAGGAAAAACTACCGTAGGAACAAATCTTTCCATCAAACACGTATCAGCAAGCCCTATTGGCGCTCATATTCGTTGTGAAAGCACCTTAACGGAGGTAAACGATCGCGCTTTAACCTTTGAAGTTAAAGCCTTTGATAATGCAGGGCTTATTGGAGGAGGAACTCATCAGCGCTTCATTGTTGATGCTGCTAAGTTTTCAAAAAAGGCCGCCGAAAAAATTCATCAGTAAACACGTTTGCATGATTGTTTGCTAAGCCAGCAAGCGATCAGCGGCACATGGCAACACAGAGCAACACAGAACGACCAACAGCTAGAGCCAACCCAACAAAGAAAAACTCCCGGTCTATATCGATCGCATATGTATGCTTGAAGGGCGTTTGATGGCGCCGGCGTAAATTACTTTGCCTTCAGTATAAAAACTTCGTTATTCGCATATACATGCTTGAAGGGCCGCCATAGTGGCAGCCCTTCAAATAAGGAAAGACATTCCTAAAGGAGATCCCTCCTTACTTTCCCACTCACTAGGAAAGCGGTATCTCAAATTGCCTGCCCATCACAACAGACAAACTTTAGGACACTAGTTCGCTGGCGCGATTGGAGCAAAGTCTTCTTCCTCTACAATATCGTCGCCAAGACGAATAGAACCGCTCTCTTTCAAGCGTGCAACGGTTGCATCATCAGCACCAGCCTTCTTGAGATACTCAGCGGTATCTGCACCAAGAAGCGATGGAGCTTCAAACTCAGAAATCTCAACAGGAATGCTGGAGAGATGATGAGGCAAGCCGGTTTGTAAAACTTTACCAACACGAGGGAATTCAACCCAAGCAAGAGCTTCAGGATTCTCGCGCGTAATTTGCTCAACAGCTTCAGTTTTGGAATTAACTTTTGCAATGCAGAAGTCTTTATCCTCAAGCCATTTCATCCATTCTGCAGTGGTTTTAGATTTAATGGTTTCGCGAACAATTTCAAATGCCTCTGGAGCTTCCCATTCGCGCATTAAGCCTGTTGGCTTAATCTCAGGATGTCCAATTGCATCACAGAAAGGCTCCCAGAACTTAGACTCAACCATACCAAGGGCAAGCTTGCCGCCATCAGCGGTTTCATACACATTGTATGCAGTTGAAGGATACTCAAGGTCGGTGCGCTTGCACTCGCCACCATTGAAGCACCAACGGCTATCGAGCAATGAATTCCACCATACAAAGCAATCGAACATTGAAGTATCGATGTAGCAGCCCTCACCAGTTTGCTCACGAGCATACAGAGCAGCAAGCAAAGCCTGACCAGCAACCATACCAGAAGACAAGTCGCAAAGGTGAAGTGGCGAAGTAGAGCCGTGGTTTACCGATAAATAACCGCTGGTAGCCTGCATGTTAAGGTCGTGCTGAGCCTTCTTAGAACGAGGGTCGTTAGCACCATAACCAGAAATTGAGCAGTAGATAATACCAGGATTAATTGCCTTTACTGCTTCATAATCGATACCAAGCTTGGTGGTAACACCAGGGCGGAAACTCTCAACGATAATGTCGGCCTCTTTAGCCATCTTCAAAAACCAGTCGACAACTTCGCTATCTTTAAGGTTTAATGAAACAGACTTTTTGTTGCGACCAAGTGCGGTGATGTAATAAGAAATTCCGCCGCCCTTAGTTGGGAAGTCGTGACGCATAAAATCGCCAAGACCGGTGTCTTCAACTTTGATTACCTCTGCACCAAGGTCTGCCAAAACCTGCGTTGCATAGCCACCAGGAAGATAGCGAGAAAAATCGAGGACGGTAACATTTGAAAAAGGAGTTGCTTTTCTTGTCATGTGAACAACCTTTCTTAGTTCTTCTTGGAATGTGGACCGTAGCTTGGCTTCAATGCCTCTTCTGGAACAGGATCGCCGCTGTACTCTAATACTGCGCCATCAGCAGAAAGCTTATCTACCTCAGCATCGGTATAACCTGCAACGTCTTTCAAGATTCTACGGGTGTCATAACCAATAGGACGAGAACGATACAAAACAGGATCGCCAATAGAATCTAAACGGAATGGAGGCGTGGTAATAATGTACTCATCGTTGTCGGTGAATTGACTGGTAGGACCTTGATCAGCATATTTCACGCGGCGCAACTGGTCGTTTGCAAAGGCCTCTTCGTCTTGCAAAACATCGGCAACGGTTTGAATCTTCTCAAAAGGAATATCGTTTTCGCGGAAGCGCTTTTCAAGCTCGGCAAAGGTAAACTTTTTGCAAGCCTGATGAATAGCAGCGTCAACCTCGGTGTACTTGCCATTTTCTGCAAGTGCTTCAAGCGTATTGTATTCAGGATCGGTGTGATATTTTGGATCCATTTCGATGGTTTCAAATACCAACTGGCAGTATTTGTTGTAGTTACCAAAGCACATGAGGAACCAAATTCCATCAGAAGATACATAGGAATTGTTGGTTGGGCACTTTGCCTCCATGCGGTCTTTAGGGTGCTTGCATCCTTGCTGTTCTGCGATCAAAGCAGAAGTCATAGCCCAGGTGCCAACATGATACAAGCTTGAAGTAACCTTATCGCCCTGACCGGTAAGAAGGGCACCCGCATAAGCGCCCAAAATACCAGCAGTCAAAGCACAGCCGGTATTCCAGTCGCCAAAAGCAATAGGAGAATTGCCTGGCTCATAGTGCTCATTTGCCTGAGGAATTGCGCTTACTACACCAGAACGTGCAGCGAAAGAAGTTGCGTCAAAACCTTTAGCGTCCTTCATAGGACCATACTGACCATAGCCACGATTCTGAGCCCAAACTAACTTTGGAAACTTTTCATGCAAGGTTTCATAGTCCAAGCCCAAACGCTGAAGAGCGCCATCGCGCAAAGAAGTTACAAAAATGTCAGCCTTTGCAAGAAGCGCCAACATTGCCTTGTAACCTTCTGGGTTTTTACAATCAATTGCAGTCCATTCTTTGTTGAATGAGCCGCAGTCATAAGCAACGTCATCAAATTCGCTCTTATAATTCATGCCCCAAGCCATGCCCTGAGTGCGCTGTTCGTCGCCGGTAAATGGCTCAACCTTGATAACCGTAGCACCCAGCTCACCAAGCAAACGGCTTGCCGCAGGACCTGCAGCATACTGAGTAAGATCAACGACGAGCGTTCCATCCAATCCTGCCATACAAATCTCCTTTTCTCATATATTGCAGCGGATTACCCCACTCATGCCAACAACTTTTATGGCATATAAATCCGACTGAATCCGTTTTTGTAAAACAGGGCCCCGACAACTACATCAAGACCCTGCTTCATACTACTTTTGAGGTTTTCCAAAAGCCTTGCTCTTGTTTTCAAAAGCCTTGCTTTTGCTTATGGCTCCAGAATAACGCGCAAACCTTCGCCAGCATCGATAAGATCCATGCCCTTCTTCCAGTCGCTCAAAGGAAGAACGAAGTTAGAAACAAGGCTGATGTCTAAACCGTTTGCCAAAAGGTTCAATGCCTGGCTCCAATGTTTACGCTCGTAAGCACGAGAACCAATGATAGAAATCTGACGCATAGCAATTGGAGTCATAGGAATGGTAGAAGGCTTTGCAGGAAGACCAGTAATACCAATGCGGCCACCCTTAGCTACCATTTCTACCGCCTGCTGAACTACCGTGAAGTGACCAGCTGCATCCAAAATAAGCTCAGGACCACGCCCACCGGTAAGCTCTTTAACCTTGGCAATAACGTCACACTCAGAACCGTTAACGGTGATTGCACCGAGCTTTTCTGCAACCTCAAGACGCTTTACGTCGTTAGCAAGACCAGTGCAGATAACCTTCTGAATGCCGTATGCTTGCTTAAGAGCAGCAACCATGAGCAAACCGATAGGACCAGGGCCCATAACTACTGCGGTATCGCCAGCCTCTGGATGAACACGCTCAACTGCATTAAGAGCAACGCAGAGTGGCTCAAGCAAAGCGCCCTGAACAAAAGTTACATCGTCTGGCATAGGGATAACGTTGCTGCCGCGAATTGCCATGTATTTTGCGAAAGCGCCTGGCAAATCGGTGCCATAGAATGGGCGATTATCACAAATATTTACCTGGCCTTTTTCGCAATAAGGGCACGTGTTATCAAACAAAACAGGGTTTGCGGTAACGCGCATACCTGGTTTGAGATTAGCAGGAGCATTTTTGCCAACTTCTGCAATTACGCCAGAAAACTCATGGCCAAAAATTGCAGGGAACTGAATGTTGTATGAGTTAGCAATTGCTTCGTTCCAGCCGTGCAATGAGTGATCGGTACCACAAATGCCGCATGCCTTGATCTCAAGCAATACCTCATCATCTTTGATCTGAGGAATTGGAGCATCCTCAACATACTCCCAGGCACCTGGCTCTGGCTTAGTCATAAGAACTGCGTTCATTTTACCTTCCATTATTTTCCCCTTTCAAAAAAATGGAAACGAATTGGCTGGCACACAAGGCGCCAGCCGTAAAGCAATCAATTTACTGGATAGACCAGCCACCGTCGAGAATCAAAGTCTGACCAGTGGTGTAGGTGGTAACAGGTGAGCAAAGGAAGTAAATAGCTTCTGCCATTTCTTCAAGAGAGCCCATCTTAACTTGAGAAGGAGTGCGGCTGTAAACATACTCTTTCTGAGCTGGGTTATCGGCAAATACCTTTTCAACCATTGGAGTAAATACATAGCCAGGAGCAATACCGTTAACCTGAATGCCAAAGCCTGCAAAGTCAACAGCGAGTGAACGAACCATGCCCATAACAGCAGCTTTGGTGATGCTGTAAGGTGCAATGTTTTCCATAGAATTAATGCCACGAGCAGAAGAGATGATAACCATCTTGCCGCCATGACCCTTATCTTTCATAACGCGAGCAACTGCAGTTGCCAAGAAGAAGTTTGCCTTCAAGTTAACAGCAAAAATCTTGTCCCAATCAGCCTCGGTTACATCGATGGAATTCATGCGAGGCAATGCAATACCAGCGGTAGAAACCAAAATGTCAATGTCGCCAAATTCTTCGAGAGTTTTGTCGATCATAGCCTGAACTTGATCTGCCTTGGTACCATCGCAAACCATGCCGATTGCATTTGCGCCAGTTTCGCGAAGCTCTGCAGCAGTATCGGTGCAGATTTGCTCAGGAACACCACAGATCATAACGTTTGCGCCTGCAGCAGCAAACTGCTCTGCCGTTGCTTTACCAATGCCTGAGCCGCCGCCCATAATGATTGCGGTTTTGCCAGCGAGTTGCTCGTTTGGAGCCTTAGAAAACCAATGTGCCATAACTTTAACCTTCCCTCGTGTTAATTGTTATTTGGAGGCTTCAAAATCCTGAAGTTTTTGAAACCACCAGACCAAATTTGGTCTGTGATAATTATCGGTTTGATTGAGGAAATAAGTCTAATAGTTGTATTCTGGCAATTCATAGCCTGAGAAAATATATTTCACGAAAACTAGCAAATATAAAGTAATTCATTTGCTTAACATTATGAATTTTGATGATTTTTCTTATTTTTTTAGACATTTTGCCATTTTTGTGGCTTATCCATAAGTCAAAGATTATGAATCTGAACATGTTGTAAGCATAATTTGAACCTATTATTTGCCTTGCCTACCATCAGAGCAAGCAATAAACAAGGCAGCAAAACGAACTCGTTCACTACTGCCTTGCGCTGTACTTTTTCTGCGACACAAATCTTGCCAACAAAACTCTTAAGAAGCGCGTTCTCTTCGATAAAATTCTTCCAATGAAGCAACGCCGGCAGGAAATTTAGCAAACTGCTGAGCAAAATCGATGAGTTGATCGGCAACACAACTATGAAAGGCATGTTCTTTGTACGCAAGATAAATAATATGGAACGGGTCGCGCACCTCTTCAATGGGAACACTCACAAAATCTTCGACGTTGTGCTCATCGAGCGTTTCAAGCATGATGGCCACTACATTTTTTTCAGCACATACCAGAGAGGCCGCACTAATTTCATCATTAAAGCCCTGTTTAGGCGTTATCTCTGCCCTTCGAAATAACCCTTCTAAAATGGTGCTCGCATAAGATTCTGTGCGGTACGAAACGAGATTGTATTTTTTAAGCTCTTCCATCGAAACGCTCTCACGCTGAGCGAGCTCATGCGAGCGATCGACCCCTAAAACAAGATTTTGCGTGAGCATAGGGATGTAAGAAATATCCCGCTCATCTTGAAGCTTTCCGCAAAAAGCAACGTCAAGCTTACCTTCTTGGATGCCTTTAATACAGTTATAGGTTGTTGACTGGTGAATATCAAAGACAATATTATCGCCAAATTCTTTTCTGAAAGAGCTCAGCAACAGCGGCAAAAAATTTCGTTGAATCGAAATAACCGTACCAATGCGAATTTGCCCGCTCAAACCACTGCTATATAGCTTCATTAAATCAACCGCTTTATCAACTTCGCTTAGAGCAAGGCAAATGTGCTCATTGAATTCTGCTCCATACGAGGTAAGGCGAACGTTGCGGCCCACGCGTTCAAAAAGAGGAACTCCAAGTTCTTTTTCGAGGTTACCTATTGAGTTAGATAACGAAGGCTGAGTGATATATAACTCCTCAGACGCCTTTCCATAATGTTCTAGCTCTGCGAGCTTTCTGAAATAATACAGCTGCGATAGGTTCATGCTTCCCCCGAAACTCCTTTACCGATAGAAATGAATAAGCTCCCCTCTTAATTCATTTCTCTATTATATAGCTTTAGGAAATGCATATATGTAATATTGATGGAAATAATCTATATATCCATATCAAAGGTGCTGTTTAAAGCAAATCCAGCTATCCCTCCCCGTTGCCTGTTGTGCAACAAACAATCGCTCCCCTGCCTAGTTGCCACTATCACGCTCACCATCTAAGCCTCCCTCAATAGATGTAAGAGATTGTAGGGTTAGGGTTATAAACCAAAAAACTATCAGCTCCCCCGCAAGTAAGCGGAAGAGCTGATACTGGTA
>CAVJWZ010000051.1:0-9710 GCA_963653545.1 uncultured Eubacteriales bacterium
TATGCCATCAGCGTTTTGACGCGCTCCATTGCCTCCTTGGTAGCCTGTGCATCCCCAAAAGCAGTAAAACGAATATATCCCTCACCGGAAGGACCAAAACCAGCACCCGGGGTGGTAATGATGTTTGCCCGCTCTAAAAGCTCGTCAAAAAACTCCCATGAGCCCATGCCTTCAGGGGTCTGACACCAGATATACGGGCTGTTCACCGCTCCAAATACCGTAAAGCCTACAGATTCTAAGCCTTCTTTAATTACCTTGGCATTTGCGCGGTAATAATTAAGCGTTTCTTCAATTTGACGTGCACCTTCTTCAGAATACACAGCAGCAGCGCCTCGCTGAATAACATAAGAGGCACCATTAAATTTTGTTGTTTGGCGACGATTCCAAAGCGCATTGAGGCTTTGTCCATCGCGCACCAACTCTTTTGGAACAACCGTATATCCACAACGAGCACCCGTAAATCCTGCTGTTTTTGAAAACGACCTAAATTCAATGGCGCATGTTTTTGCCCCTTCAATCTCATAAATTGAATGAGGTATGTTTTCTTCGGTAATAAAACGCTCATAGGCAGCATCAAACATGATGATAGCGTCGTGTTCGTTCGCATAATCAACCCAAGCTTTAAGCTGGCTTGCAGTTAAAACTGTGCCTGTTGGATTATTGGGGCTACAAAGATAAATTACATCCACTTTGCAATCAGGCAATGCTGGGCAAAAATTGTTTTCTGCCGTAGTGGGCATGTAATAGATATTGGTCCAACCTTGAGCCTTCTCATCGTATTCACCGGCGCGACCAGCCATTGCATTGGTGTCAACATAGACAGGATACACCGGGTCGCATACTGCAATCTTGTTATCGACTGAAAGAATATCGCCAATATTGCCGCAATCAGACTTTGCGCCATCTGAAACAAAAATCTCATCAACAGCAATATGTACCCCGCGCGCATGAAAATCATGCTCAGCAATTGCCTCGCGCAAAAAATCATAGCCCTGCTCGGGGCCATAACCGTGAAAGGTTTCTGCCTGAGAAAGATCGTCAACTGCGCTATGCATTGCCTGAACAACAGCCGGCGCCAAAGGACGTGTAACATCTCCAATGCCCATTTTTATGAGGTTAGCTTCAGGGTGCTCTGCAGAATAAGCCGCCGTTCGCCGCGCAATTTCAGAAAAAAGATAACTGCCAGGAAGTTTTTGATAATTCTCGTTAATTTTAGCCAACGTTGGCCTCCTCTGTTATTACGGCTTCGTAGTATCTGAGCTGAGAGCATGAACGTTTTTGAACACGCAAACATGCCCCATTTGCATTATCACGTTTGTATTGTGACGCATGCGCTTTAAAAACACCAAATATATGCGTTAATTGCACAAAACCCTCTAGATTTATTGGTAAAGGCTGCCACAATAGCTTCATGGACAAAACAACTGCACACATACTCTGCGATATTAACACCGCATTTTATCGCGAAAATGCTGCCTCGTTTTCTGTCACTCGCACCGCACCCTGGCATGGCTGGAAGGAATGTGCTCGTTTTTTTGATGAGCATGGCATAATAGTTGCTAACAACTCGTCAAAAATTTCTGTTTTTGATTTAGCTTGCGGCAATTTGCGCTTTGAAGAATATCTATGTGAGCAATTCCCTCAAACAAACTTTTCATTTTTTGCTGTTGATAATTGTGAACCTTTATTACCTAAGAGCGCCCAAACAACCGATGATGATGGTTTTTCATCAAGCCTACACTACCCACACTGCAGCTTATGGTTTCAAAACCTCGATGTTGTAAGCGCTTTGCTCAACGAAGCAATGCCGCTTGATTCATGCTTTGAACAAAGCCTCTGCAAAAGCCTTTGCGATATTTCGGTATCATTTGGATTTATGCACCATATCCCCACGCAAGCGCTCCGTCTTAAAGCATTGCAAATCCTGATTAGCAAAACGCGCTCAAAAGGTTTACTTGCTGTTTCATTTTGGCAATTCCTCAACAATGCCACGCTTGCAAAAAAGGCCTATCAAACCCACGAACAGGCTTTAGATTTTTTTGCCTCATCGAGTTTGCAGAAGTTTGACCCTTCGCAGCTTGAGCCAGGCGACTTTTTTTTGGGATGGAACGACAAGCCCAACCAATACCGCTATTGCCATAATTTTTCAAAACGCGAAATTGATGAGCTGGCTTGCGGTGTGGCGCAAGAGGCTGCTATTCTTTCTTGCTTTATTGCCGATGGACGCACCAATAACCTCAATTCGTATCTTATCTTGCAAAAACGATAAGCTTCTGCACGCTGAGTGCTTTGGTGCCATCATTTTACGAACAAACTGCAATGGGTTCGCACGAGCCATGCTTATATGCAGTTTATAAGGCAACGCATAAGCAAAAACCGGTTTGATGCTATACTTTTTTCGCAAATTTTATACATCGTATTTTATACATCGTTTTAGAGGGTATATATGACAGACATTTTGGACCATGCAGGCTTTACCACACGCACAATTCATGCAGGAACACTGAAAAATGATCAGTTTGGCGCGCTAACAACACCAATTTATCAAACAACAACCTTTCGCTTTGAAAACACTGAACAAGGCATTAACCGGTTTAAAAAAGAAGAAGCAGGGTATGTGTACTCTCGAAGCGGCAACCCTACAACCACAGTGCTAGAAGAAAAAGTTGCAGCACTTGAAGGAGGCGCTGGCGCTGTTGCATGCGCATCGGGCATGGGAGCTATTGCTTCTTTGGTGTGGACATTTTTGCAAAGCGGTGACCATATTATTGTGGGCAATTGCCTCTATGGTTGTTCTGACTTACTCATCCGTCAAACATTGCCAAAATTCAAGGTAGAAGTTTCCGCAGTTGATACCAGTAATATCAAAGCCGTTAAGGCTGCAATTCGTCCTAATACAAAGATGATTTTCTTTGAAACTCCAACAAACCCTTTAATGAGAGTAACCAATATTGCCGCTATTAAAGAGGCGGCGGGTAACATTATGGTTGTTGTTGACAACACCTTTGCTCCACCTCCCATCCAAAAACCCTTTGAATGCGGAGCCGATATTGTTATCCATTCTGCAACAAAATACCTCAATGGACATGGCGATGTTATTGGAGGCCTTGTTGTAGCCAAGCGCGAAGAATGGCTCCAGGATTTAAGAGGACTGGGCATGTCAAAGCTCACCGGCGCGGTATGCTCACCCTTTGACGCTTACCTTACAATTCGCGGGCTTCAAACCTTGGGGTTACGCCTTCAGCGTCATTGCGAAAACGCTCTCAAAATAGCGGAATACCTCAAAACCAAAAAAGAGGTTAAAACCGTGTATTATCCTGGTCTTCCAGAATTTGAAGAACATGAACTTGTCGAAAAACAAATGAACGGTTTTGGAACGGGCATTTTATCGTTTGAGTTACATGAAGAAATCAGGGGAACCTCTGGCTTTGAAGCTGCAAAAACGCTTCTTGACAACATGCAGATTGTACATCTTGCGGTTTCGCTCGGTGACCCGTTTTCGCTCATTGAGCACCCCTTCACCATGACTCATATTGCAGTACCTGACGATGTTAAGCTTGCATCTGGCATAACGCCAGAGCTCATTCGTTTTTCTGCAGGGCTTGAAGATGCTGATGACTTAATTAACGACTTTGAGCAAGCGTTTTCAAAAATTTAATAATGAAAGATTCAAACAACCTCCTTGGCGAAATGCCGGTATTTCAAGCCTTCATTAGGCTTGCCGCTCCCGCCATTGTTGCCCAGTTAATCAACATCACCTACAACCTTGTAGACAAAATGTATGTTGGACACATTCCCAACGCCGGCTCGGATGCCCTGGCTGGTGTTGGAGTTACCGCACCCGTTATTTTTGCCATTTCGGCCTTTGCTGCACTGGTGAGCATGGGCGGCGCACCAAAAGCATCTATTTTTATGGGTGAGGGCAACACTGAAAAAGCCGAAAAGGTAATGGGAAGCTGCACTTGGTTGTTAATTGCTCTTTCCATTGTAATAACAATTGTTGTATTGCTTTTTGGAGAGCCTATTTGTAGGGTTTTTGGCGCGAGCGAGAATACCATTGCCTATTCGGTCGAATTTATGAACATTTACTGCTTAGGCACCTTGTTCACCCAGCTCACACTGGGGTTAAATGCCTTTATTGCCGCCCAAGGAAAAACCTTCATCAGTATGATAGGTGTTGCTCTTGGCGCGATAATGAACATTATTTTAGATGCGATATTTGTTCTTGGCTTCTCATTGGGGGTTGCAGGCACAGCACTCGGAACCGTTATTTCTCAAGGGATTTCGGCCTGCTTTGTTATAGGATATCTCACCTCTTCTAAGGCTGAATTAAAACTGCGCGCAAGAAACATTCGCTTTGACGGAAAGCTTCTTTTGCCTTGCCTGTTATTAGGCGCTTCTCCTGCTTTGATGCAACTCACCGAAAATTTAGTTGCCATTAGCTTTAACACCTCCCTACAAATGCATGGTGGCGATATTGCCGTTGCTTCTATGAGTATTCTCACCAGTGTTATGCAATTTGTAATGCTGCTTTTACCCGGCCTTGTGCAAGGAGCGCAATCGCTTTTGAGCTATAACTTTGGCGCCAACAACATCTTGCGCGTAAAAAGCACCTTTAGGCTTTTGCTGATAAGTTGCGTTGGTGGGTCGTTTCTTATTTGGGTGCTCTGTATGGCAATTCCCAGCAGCGTTGCCTCAATTTTTACCAATGATGCCGAGTTAATTAGCTATACAGAAACCAGCATGCGAATTTATTTAGCTTCGCTCTTAATCTATGGAGTACAGGTTGCCTGCCAATATACCTTTGTGGCACTTGACCAAGCAAAAAAGGCAATTTTTCTTACCATTTGGAGAAAAATTATTCTGCTCATTCCGCTCATTTTTATTTTGCCGGAAGTATTCCCCGATGCAGCACTTGGCGTATTTTTAGCAGAACCTATTGCTGATACCATTGCGGTTTGCACCACGGGAATTATGTTTTACCACTACTACCGAAAGCTATAAAAACTACCCTGTTCTTTACTTCAGCTTTTTATAGAGAAAATCACCAAGATACTGAAAAATAGCAACCAGAATAATCAGAATTATACAAATGCTGTACATAATGGTTTCGTTAAAGTTTTGATAGCCATACGTTAGCGCCACCGCACCCAAGCCGCCAGCTCCAATAGCGCCCGCCATAGCAGAGCAACTGAGCAAGTTTATAACGGCAAGCGTAAGACCTGAAACAATGGCAGGAACCGCTTCTTTTAACATAACGCGAAACACAATTTGCGCCCTTGATGCCCCAAACGATTGGGCTGCCTCAATTAACTCTGCATCAACCTCTTGCAAGGCATTTTGAATAATTCTTCCAATAAAAGGCGCAGCAGCAACCGTAAGCGGAACAAGCGCTGCAGTATCGCCAATCGAGGTACCAGCAATAAGCCTGGTAAACGGGATAATTGAAATCATTAAAATAATGAACGGAAACGAGCGAACAATATTTACTATAACGTCTAAAACTCTGTTAACTACAACGTTTTCGCAAAGCCCACCTTTGGCTGTAACAACCAGCACAATACCAATAATAAAGCCCAATATCGTGCCAAAAACGCCCGATAAAAACACCATCTTTAGGGTAACCCAAACGGCGGGAAGAATAAGAATTTGGAAGATTTGATCCAATGAATAATCCGCTAAAGCCATTATTGGTTCCCCTTTTCGGCATTGGTGTTCTGTAGCTCTTTCCAATCAATACCTTTGTCATTCAGATATTGTTTTGTGCCTTCAAAATGAGCATCGTCAACATTGATGGCAAAAATCCCCATTCTCTCGCCACGGTATTCAAGAATTTGACCATCGAGAATAGGCACTAAATAATTAAGCTCTTTTGACAACGCGCTTACCAACTGCCCATCAGCAATTTCGCCAATACGATACGCAATTTGAATGTTATGACCCGTATTAGGAAGGTTTTTAGTTCGCTCGCCCAAAAGCCTGTTAAGCGCATCGGGCTTTTCAATGAAAATACTCTCTACCGTACCCTCCGAAGCAACAACTCCATGCTCAAGAACGCACGCTCGCTCGCAAGCTGCCCTTACAACCTCCATCTGATGCGTTACAAAAACAACGGTGATACCCATTTTTTCATTGATTTCCATAAGAAGATCAAGGATTGAACCGGTTGTTTTTGGATCAAGCGCAGAGGTGGATTCATCCGACAAAAGAAATTTTGGATCCATGGTTAAAGCGCGAGCAATGGCAACCCTTTGCTTTTGCCCGCCCGATAAATTTCTTGGCCGAGCATGAGCGCGTGTATCAAGACCAACAAGCTTAAGAAGCTCCGTTACCTTTTTTTCAATCTCTTCTTTTTTGAAACCCCAACATTTCATAGGGAGCGCAACATTTTGAAAAACCGTCGCTCGCTCAAGCAACGAAAAATGCTGAAAAATCATCCCTATATTGCGCCTTAATTCGCGCAGTTGTTTTTCGTTGAGATTTTTAACTTCTTGGCCATCAACTTTAAGTGAACCTGCCTGGTAATCGGTAAGCCCATTAATGCAGCGCAACAAGGTTGATTTGCCTGCACCAGAACGCCCAACTATTGCATAAAATTCGCCATCGTTGATAGTGAGATTGATGTTGTGCAAAACAGGAGTGTCTTCACATTCCCATGTTTTCTCTAACCCTGAAATCTCAATCATGGAGTAACTCTCCTATACGTGCTTATTCCCATGAAGGAATTTGAGCGCCTTTCTTGTTCTCTTTCAAAAAGGTAGCGAGCTCATCGCATTGCACCGCTTGAGCAATATCGTTTGCCCATTTGGCATCTTTATTTTTGCCATCAACAACCAAGCCAATCGCATATTCTTTATTGTCTGCATCATCAGAGCAGAATAAATATGATGAAGGATCTTTACCAGCATTGAGCATTTGTAAACCGGCAACCGCCACACCATCGCAATCGTCAATAGACTGAGGAACCATTGAAATTTCTGCTTCTATGAATTGCAGGTTCTTGGGATTTTTTTCAATATCGTACTGTGTGGGCGACTCAACACCATCTTTTAAGGTAATAAGGCCATTTGCTTGAAGTAGCTGCAAGCCCCTTAATTTATTTGATGGGTCGTTACATAAACAAATCGTTGCACCCTCTGGAATTTCATCTACGCTTGACCATTTTGACGAATAAAATCCAAAAACATTGTATATGGGCTTAGGCGTTAACATTACTAGGTTGGCATTGTTTGAAGCATTATATGCATTCATATAGGGCTCATGCTGCAACCAGTTGATATCGATTGAGCCTTCTTTAAGAGCATTGTCTGGTTGAACAAAATCGTCAAATACTACGCGCTCAACTTTATAACCTAACTCCTCGATTTTGGGAGTAACAGAATCAAGAATGCCAGCAAAATCACCCTTAATGCCAATGCGCACCGTTTTTGTTGACTCAACATCATTTGAACTCGTTGAAGATTGCGAACAACCACTGAGCGCTAAACCCACAAGGACGCACAGAACAAGCGCAACAACCGTACCAACAATTTTTACTGCTACCGACTTTTCTAACAATTTTTGTGTAAAGCTCATAATTTCTTCCTTACTTGTTTCAAGACTTCGCGATTATACCAAAGCTCTATTTCAAAAAAATATCAAGTTTATAAATCATATTTTGTTGATAAAACCTACAAGAATATGTGTTCAGAAGCAGTACTTAGAACTTATATAAGGGGGCTTGTTCACATTCCTTGATACAATCGTTTTTATGAACGAACTCATGCAAGACATACTCAACGCAATTCGCAAGACAGCGCAAAACAGCGCAGCACAAGAGGATGTAGCGCAAAGCCAGCAAAATTTACAAAACAATCAAAACAACCAAGACGCTCAAAATGCAGACAAACAGTCCGCCAACGCCTCCAAACCTCTTTCAGATAAAGAACTTGAACGCATTATTCGCAAACATAACCGCAACCTCAAAAACAATGAAGAACATTTTGCAAAAAAGAAACTCTTTCCCTACTACCTGTATGTTAAAAATAACGAGCCTGATATTTGGCAAAGTTGGAATGTGGATGAGGCGCTTGATAAGCAAGTTGCACTTCTTTTGCAGGTAAAGCCGCGCCGCACCGCTTCAGGCGTTGCAACCATTACCGTTATGACAAAGCCTTGGAAATGCTCAAGCAACTGTTTGTACTGCCCTAACGATCTTCGCATGCCAAAAAGTTATTTGAGCGATGAGCCTGTTTGCCAACGAGCAGAACGCAACTACTTTGACCCCTATTTACAAGTTGCTGCCCGACTTCGCGCTCTCACGCGCATGGGACACGTAACCGATAAAGTTGAACTGATTGTATTGGGCGGAACCTGGAGCGATTACCCCGAACACTACCAAATTTGGTTTGTCAAAGAGATGTTTCGCGCCCTTAACGAGGTGGCCGTAAGCGATGCAGGAGCGCTACAAAAACACAACGATGAAACCGCTCACAAGCGAGAAGAATTTTACTCCTTATGCGGATTAAGCAACAAAAAAGAAGATGCAAAAGCATTTGTTCAGCCGGTACAGGAGCGCGTAAACAAAAAAGAACTTACCTACAACAACGCGTGGGATTTACTCTATGCCAACAATCCTGTTTGGAGTGCCGTAAGTGCCCAGCAAACAGCAACCTTTGAAGAACTTGAACACGAACACGCAATTAACGAAAACGCTGATCATCGCGTTGTTGGCTTGGTGATAGAAACGCGCCCCGACACCATATCGATATCAAACCTTACCCTCTTGCGTCGTTTGGGCTGCACTAAAATTCAGATGGGCATTCAAAGCGTAAACCCCGATATTTTAAAGCAGAATAATCGAGCAATCAGCCTTGAAAAAATCAAAGAATCCTTCGCTCTGCTACGCATTTTTGGCTTTAAAATTCACGCCCATTTTATGGTTAACCTTTTTGGCGCAACTTGTGAGCAAGACAAGCAAGACTATTTGGAATTTTCGACCAATAAGGCTTATCTCCCCGATGAGGTTAAACTCTACCCTTGTGTATTAGTTGAAGGAACCAAACTTTGCGAGCACTTTAACGATGGCTCATGGAAGCCTTATACCCATGAAGAACTATTAGACGTGCTCACCTTTGATACGCTTGTCACGCCACCATTTACGCGCATATCGCGCATGATTCGCGATATTTCTGCCCATGACATTGTGGCAGGCAACAAAAAAGCCAACCTACGGCAGTTGGTAGAAAATCGCCTTTCAGAACAAAATGCAGATGTTACCGAAATTCGCTATCGCGAAATAAGCACCAACGCAACAAATCGCGATGAGTTAACCCTTAAAACAATCGAGTATGAAACAACCATGAGTACCGAATATTTTTTACAGTGGGTTACGCCACAAAACAAAATCGCAGGGTTTTTGCGCCTTTCGCTGCCCAGTCAGAATTTTGTTCAAACGTGCCAAGAGCAAGCTGCCGGCAACAATCAAGCATTTCCCATTCAGCAAGATGAGGCTATGATTCGCGAAGTGCATGTTTATGGCACAGTTGCAGGGCTTCATAAAACAGGAAAAGGCGCACAACACCTCGGGCTCGGTAAACAGCTGATTCAAACTGCCGCCAATATAGCAAAGCGTCACGGCTTTAAAAGCCTCAATGTTATTAGCTCAGTTGGCACACGAGAATATTACCGAAAGCAAGGATTTGTTGATAATGGCTTATATCAACAGATGA
>CAVJWZ010000052.1:0-9590 GCA_963653545.1 uncultured Eubacteriales bacterium
CATCGCGACAAGGTCCATAAACTAAAGCATTGCAAGAGCCCGTCATGCGATATATCCGAATACGGTCATCTTGGTTATAAAACCTTGAACTAGACATTAGCTTGTCAATCCGGGAAACAAGACTACGATAATCGGCTGGCTTCATATATGCCTCATATACAGAGTTTTGTATGCGATAGGCATATTTTTTCAATAACTTAGTGAGAACGTTGTATTTTTTTATATCGGAAATGTCGAACATGATAAGCATATAGCATTTTGTTTCAGCGGGAACAGCTCCCATAATGCGATTATATGACTTGTCACATTTGTCTAGTTTATTCACCAGCATTCCTCCCACAGTAGGGGCGTATAGCGCAGGGGGTTTTGCTGATCGATAGCTTCTATGATGCCGCATATTTTTTTGTCGAGCATCGATTGAAAGGAATAGCTCTTATTATCGCCATAAGCTGAGAAATACCTGCGCCGCTGATTCATTTCCTCGGTGAAGGCATCTGTTAACCTTTTCATTACACCGCGCGTCATATATATGCCCTTGTTTTCGCCTTGAATAAAATCAGAGGCGCTAATTTCACCAGAGTTGACAAGTTCCAAAACAACCTTATCAACAAAGGGTGCTCGCAACTCTTCGATTACGTCGGATGCTAAAGCAGCATGTCCACGTTTTATTTTGTGCATATAGGCAAAATAGGGGTGCAAACCATGCCTTTCGATAGCCCCAACAATGTTTCGCTGAAATAGGGTGTAACCATACGATAGCATTGCATTTACTGGGTCTTTAGGTGGACGCGTGCTGCGCCCTGAAAACGAAAATTCTTCATTTTCTATCAAATGTCCCAAACACTGAAAATATGTTTTTGCAGCATTTCCTTCAAACCCCAATACCATATTTACTGATTCGGCGCTTTCCAGAAAAGCTGCAGAGTGATTTATGCCACGCATTTCCTGTTTACTGAACACATAGATATCGCCTGATGATTGCAGTATTGCCTTGCTGTTGATAAGTTTTGCTAGCACAATTTGTTTTGACCAAGCAAGACAAAACTGATTATTGTCAGTCAAATCAATTTGTTTTTTGTGACGCTCTGGGTCGATGCTATCAACGGCGCTTATTCGTCCAAAGTAATGACCGTCTTCAGAAAAATAACCAACAGGAATTCCGTCTTTTAAGCACTGTCGAATAAGTTGCGTTGAAAGCTGAGCTGCACCAAAAACATTAATGCTATCAATGGTTGATAGCGGTATGCTGCATTCTTCTTGTTCCTTGCAACCGTCAGAGCGCTTCACGGTGAGCCGACCCTGCGAAACGCCCGCTTTTATTCCTTCTTTTGTTAGATAGATATGCGTCATTGACTTACATGTACATGTTTTGAACAATTTTGTTGTTAATCCGCTTATACAAGCCTGGATCTGCTTTACTGTACAACTCGAATAGCATTTGCATTATGTTTTCTAGAGAAATGCCGCATGCCTTTTCAAGGCTTGATTTTGGCGATGACTTTATTTCATGAGCAAGTGTATTACGCCCGTTGCTTTCTGCGACACGTAATTTTCCTATTTTTTGCTTCCGGTCTTCATCGTTGCAATATTCTTCTATAAGACGCCAATAGGAATCATTCGTAATGTATTTTCCAATAGGATCGCCTTTCTTGCTGTAAGTGGTAATGTCTTTTTTCTGAAAAATCTTGGACAAACGTGCATCATTGCTAATGCTTTTGAGGTTATATCTGCCGGTAGGTCGGCTATTTTCATATAAATTGTACGAACTTTCTTTTACGAGCGGTGCAAGTTCACGCTTCATAATTTCGGTAAGCGCAGGAGACATAGATCTTATAAAGTCTGCCCAATGCTTCTGCTCAAGTCGGACTTCCATGATATATAAATATTCGCCAAGGAGATCGTCTGGACGAAAACACAAGGTAGTTCCACCAAAAACTCTTGCGGGAAGTTGCCCATCAAGATTAAGCCTATCAGCGGCGGCACGAATCATTTCAACAACCTGTTCGGGTATATCTTTTGCTTGTTTACATAGAAGATACGCCGCCTCATATTCATAGGCACCAATAAGCTGCGTTATATTTTCACGCATTAATTGTTCGCTGAAGTTTGGCGTGCTTACGCGCACAATGCGCGATAAAGCCTGGTCGTTATTGTCGGGGTTACATTCCCATAATAAATTGAGTAATTCTAAATTCCAGTCATTGAGTTTTTCCCTATCGCCTGGATGATTGGTGTCGCATCGCGGTGTGGTAACTTGAAGCATGGCAAGGTTAAGGCGTCCAAACGAGCCTAAGGCAACGAGTGCTTGAGACATGGCGGGTGTGCCCGAAGATGTGTTTACCAAAATTGGCTCTTGGGAAGAATCGATAGTTTGAAGAATGTTTTCGAACTCTGAGATATATACATCGAACTTAAATACTTCATCACAGTTTGATTCAACGTATTCAATTTGAGGAATTGGTCGGTTCAAATGCTTTGATAAAAGCTCGATTGCTTTTGTATAAAGTTCGCATTGCTGTTGAAAAGCCAACATTTTCTTACTAAAAAATAGCACTATTTTGCTGGGGTTATAATGCCGCACAATATGAAGCATAGGTCCATCACCCAACTGTGTGAGCGGGTCAGCTGTTCCTATTGGTGAAAAAAGAGTGGTCATTTTTGCTCCTTGATTGTTATGCTGCATTTTCCCATGGGAAGTTTTTCGCCATTAAGCAAGCCTAACTTCATAGTATGGGGAGCAACCCCAAATTCAACATCACGCCAATGGCGGTGGTCTTTTTTCGCCTTGCTTAGGCGACCATTCTTTTTGAAGCGAGCACGAAATGGTTCTGGGCGATAACCCGCCTTTTCCACTTCTTCTGCTAAACCGCGATGACGATTCGTATCAAGCTTCGTTGGAAATTGGCTGTAGAGCACTTGTGCCATCGCTTTCACGCGCTTACTGTCATTGTCGTTAAATAAGGCATTTATCACTGTTTTAGAATTGAAATCGACCCCACCACCCAAATAGCAGGTTATGCTGTTTGATGATGGAGTGGATGAGCTAGCCGCGGCTTGATCTTGATGTGTGTTACAAAAAAGCGTTCCGTTAACAGCTTGATTTCTGCAGCGATGACCTGCAAGAGGTCCAGCAGCCATTACATAATGACACTGACCATCACCGTTTTTGTTACCTGAGCCAGTAGATTCCTCCTCAGTATCAAAATAATCAAGAAAGCATTTCTTATAGAGCTCGTATGAACGCGTGAGTGTTTGCTCAAGCCCTTTTGCATCAAGTGTGAACGGCAGATACTCGTCGATGCGGCTATCAATGTCAATCGTAACCGACACCACTGTGCCTGGACGAAGGCATTCGCGGTAAACATCAAGCGGATTACCTTCGTAATCGGTGCTTTTGCCCATGTCACGTTTATGGCGCCCATCATCTTTCTGGCAAAACTTATCATATTTTTTAACGAATACTAAGTCGCGACAAGAAAGCGGCTCTGAATCGGACACAGAGATATATTTCATGATGTCATTTTTAACCGATGGGTCGTTTTTAATGGGCTGCTCTAAAAAGAATGCATTTTTCTCAAGCTTTTTCCCTGCTTTACCAGAATCTCTCTTGTTGCGGCTACAAGCCAATGATTCATCGTAGCAGTTGGCATAGCTTTTATTTTCAAGAACCAGGTAGTTTAACAATGCGGTTCGCAGCATTCCTTTTACGCTTGAGCCAGGGACATAGGGGTTTCCATATGCATCTTTTACGAATTCCCACACATCATGATATTGGATATCGCCACGACGTGCTTTTGCTAGCTTAGATTCAACGTAATAGGCGATTGACTTTTCTGCCATTTTCATAAGCTGGTGGCGCTTGAGAAACGTCTGCAAATCAGCTTCTCGGGAAGAACCTTCTAAAAACTCACAATAATTGCGAAGTTGTTCATCGTTTAAGCTTGCAACAAACTTTTTCACATCAAGTACTGCAATTTTGCCGTTGCTTTGAAAATAATCTTTCTTTCCATATTGGTTGCCATTTCCAATATGAACAGGCCCATCCAGGGTAAATTCAATGCAATAATGTCGTTTTGACATACGTCTTACACCTCCATCCACATGGCACGAGCGTAACGATAAACCGCATGGCTTCCTGGCGTATTATTTACATCAAACACGTCACCACTGAACTGTTTGGTAAATACGGAGCCTGGTTTAAAAACCCACATGTCGCGCTTTTTCCGTTGCGTTGGTGCATGGGTGACCGATTGCACAAACCCACCACGCCTTTCAAGCTTGTAGCGCGCATTTTGTAATAATTCATCATTCAGACAAGCTTCTTGAGTAGCAGCAGACGACAACAACATGTATGCATTGCTGCTTGACCCTTGTATCTCTTTGACGCAACCAGCGCTTTCAACGGTGTAATTAAAAGCACCGTAGCCGCTGCTTCGTTTACCTCCCAAGCCTGAATAAGCGAGAGCATCCATAAGAGGCGTGATGTCATATTTACCCTGGTAAATAAAATAGATTCCGCACCCTGGTAAAAACGAAAAGCCACCCACTGGGAATAATTCCGTATTGTCGCTCGTTGCATGCGTTAAATTCACCTTCATGCGCACAAACGATTTGCCTAATTTAAAGTTTTCCCACTCACGAATAAAATCAAAGTTGCCATCCATGTAATTGTTCAGCTGATCAGCAGGAATATATGAAAGCTTCTTTCCTGCCTTACGAGAGCGAGAATCCTCTGATTGTTCCGCGCGTTCATTCTCGGTATGAAACGCGCCTAGAGGCTTTGGTAGATAATAGGTGTTTTCAATATAAGGAAAACAATCACTTATCAAACATGTTCCAAGATTTGCAGCCTCCAATAATTCATCAGAACATCCTGCAGCGTGAGCCTCTATGAATAAAGCACTGAAGAGCGTTGCCGCATCGCAAGTATATGCTGCACTCTCAAGGCGACCAGATCCAAAATGCACTGGTCCGTGAAAGGCGAGCTTGTAAATCTTTCCTTCCATAAGCTAGCCTAACTCGGGCACCGCAATATTTTTGTCGCCTATTACAACGTTTGCGTTTAGATTTTTAAATGCAATGCGTCCATTGCCTCGAGTGCCGCCGCCGCCCAAATAATCGTTTTCTAAAAGGTGGATTGCTTGAGCGATGTTAGAAAAATCTTCTTCAAGATCTGCGACTTCTTCAACGTTGTACATAAGTTCGAATGCAAATTCTGCCCCACGAACAACACGTTCAATTTGACGTGGGTTTGCAACAGATGTCAACCGGTCGATAGTGTTCTCGAATTTGTTTTCAAACACTTGGGGGAGTTCTTCTTTGTTAATTAAGAAACAATCCCTGAACTGTAAGCGTGACATTTGCATACCAGTTCCTTCTGCATTGCTACCCTCGGCACTTGAACCAAAGAGGCGCTTTATTTGGTCGCAATCGGCTTCAAAGCCTCCAGTTCCTTTTTGGGGCACTGTCCCCATGTCGCGAGCTAATAAAGACCGCATTTTTCCTTTAAGGGAAGAACCTGGAATAACGGGACCGCGCGTTAATGGATCGCGCACAACGGGGGAATCAATTGCTCCAATGGCGCTAAAAGAATCGTCCCCACCAATGTGCAAGCCTGTTTGCACCACAATAGTGCCCTCAATTTTGATTTTTGTGAGACTCATGTGTTATTCCTTTCCGCCATAGAACTTGAAATAGGCCACTAAACTTTCTGCATAACGACAATATAAAATGAACTGGTCATAGGTTGAGATTGAATCGATGCAACTCATAAGGCATGTTCCCTGGATGAAGTTTTTGACCGTATCATTACGTCCCGATTCATAGGCCATTTTTACTTTGATATATTGCAAATCGCTTTTATTCGCTTCAAACGATTCTTCGTCGGTAATGCGAGTGTATATGTTCATAATCAAAGCATAGATACCTCGAATTTTTGATGTAGATAAGCTTTTGAACCACCCTTCTTCTTTTTTAGATGTGGCAATCTTTTTCTCAGCATTGATAGCATAGTTTTCGCTGGTCAGACAAATTCCTTTTGTCATTATTTTCACTGGCTCTTTGCTAGCTGACATTCTTATCCCCTTTCCCTGATGCTGTACACATACCATTCAAGCGCCGCAATTAAACAACGCCGCTGTTTTTCATCCATTGCCCATCCATAAAACTTCTGGGCATATTCCGTTGCGTATTTGGAGCCTTCAAAGCTTCTTGCTAACAAATACGCAAGCCGAGGAGCCGAAATTACTTCATTGAAAGTTCTAAGCAAATCAACCATTTTGTAAATGAACGCTTTGCCTTTTTCACATTCGTTGAAAATTCGAGTAATTTCTTGTTTGCGAGCTTGCACGTTTACCTCAAAATCGCTCCAGTTAAATACGGCATTTTCTTGCCACAAGGCTATAGCATTTTTCATAGATTTTGTGCCATCAGGTTCGCGTATTTCAAACAACTTTGCAGCGTCTTCCAATTCGCCCGTTTGCTGTGCCATGCGTGCAATAGGATATGACGACGAAAACATGCCAACTCCTGCACTTAAGGTAAGGCAAGCGTTCCCTGTGAATTCTTTGAATCCTCTATTGATGTCTAGCGCGGCATACAACACATCACTCCAGTTGCCAACAATAAACAAATCATCGCCACCGGAATAGATAATCTGAAGTCGATAGTCACCTTTTTTCAGGATCTTGTTAATTTGATATTTAAAGAAATAGCTCAGATTACGACTCAGTGTTGCGATACGACTGATGGATACTTTATCTGCAGGAAAACCCGATGCAAATGCAGCTCCTAAGTTATCAACGTCGGCCCGCAAGACACCTAAACGATTAATACCCTTGTCACTTTCAAGCGATACTCCATATTTTGCATAATCAGAAATACCTTCATTTGGAGCCGTCTTGGCAGTGTAGTCTCCCATCCAAATGTGAGTAGCTAAAGCTATTCCCATGTCCTGGGAGTTTTTACAATACACGCGTTTTATCGGCGGCTGTTTTTCAATGTAATTATCACGTGACCATATACTCAAAAAACAATCGAAGGGAAGAGCAAGCTGATTGGTATTTTGTGTAGTATGGTTTGCAGGAACAATCGTAAATACATCTTTTTTCACCAACTCAGCCGAAATCTTACGCAAAGAAGCACAGAGAGGGCAAATATTCTCTTCTTCAAGCAGAACACTGCTTCTGTGACATTCGCTGCATTCACGCTGCGAATCGTGCTGGGAATGTTTGAAGTTAAGCACTGCTATATCAGACGCACGGTAGCGCGAAGCTTTAACCTGCGACATCTTTTGAGCCAATGTTTTGAACAAGGTTGAGAAACGCTTTCCATCACCTTGACGATTGGCTAGATCATCTGAGCTGCAGGCAACTGAAACAATACCCATATATAAATCGGTTCCATAGTTTTTCAAAAACCATTGTTTAAGCTCTTCTTGAAAATTGAGAAGGATATCTTGGGTTGCTTGCGTGTTTGGTACCAAAAGATAAGCATGTCCGCCGCCGGTATACATAAGATTTGCGCGATTAAGCGTTAATCGATCGAGCAATTCATCAACTACGTGCTCCATCATCAGCTCAAGATATAAACTGCGTGCTCGAAGCTGTTTTAGAGCCCCCGAACCGCTTATGTTATAAATAAAATCTTGAATGCCGCTCATGTCACATGACACCAACAAGAACATATTTTCCGCATAGAAGCGCTGCGATGCGTTCGTATCAAATAAGGCTTTGCGATAATTGTGCTCACCAATGCTATCGAGATAATCGTAGATACACGCAGCAATTCCTGCAGTTGTTTTTGCGTGGTCATACAACGAAACGTCAACTAATTCAGAAGTCTTTGTTGATGATGGAATCTTGTCACAAGTGGCCTCAAGCAAGCACAGCAATGAATTGGACTCTTGCGCAGAAATTTTCGTTTGCAAAAGCTGACGCTTCAGGCTTTCTCTGGTAGCGTTGTAGCTCGGTAAATCGATGGTGTTATGGTCGGAGTGACCATTTAAAATATTAAATATCTTACTGAGTTTTACGTTCTTATCAAAATGAGCACTCTCAGTTTTATCGCCCTCATTTTTGCGATCCATTCCCGCCGAAACGTTATCAGCAAAATATGTGATGAATGCCAACGACGTATCATCTAAGTCATGTGCTTTGCTTATTTCCTTTGCATGATGATAACGCACTTGCTCGATAACACATGCGCCTTCAGAAGATGCAAATGAAGGGTTATTTATGGCAATTTCATCTTTTAGAAAGCTTGCGCCAAGTTCAGAGTGTGTTCCTTTTCCGGAAACGCCACGAATAACAACTTTTCCAACATCATGCAAAAGCGCACCGAAATAAAGCATAGTTTTATTATTCTGTGCAGTTTCGTTATCCAATATGCTTCCTTTCTTCGTGTTTTAACCCTTCTTGTTTTATGCAGTGTATGCCTCCCATTCCCATCGATGTTTTGATTCCAACGCCAGCATATTCGCCAAATCGTAACAACATGCCAACTAAACCTTGCAACGATTGATTTTTGCCAACGTACAGTGTTGTCTTTCCTATGAACGCTGGTATTTTGTTTCTTCTCCCTGCCGTACAGGCAAAATAATGCGACATAAGATTGTAGGAAGAAATTCGTACATGCCGCGCAATGTATTCAATGGTTTCTTCATCTATTTCGTTGCTGCCTGCGTATACCTGACTATAGTGCATGAAAAGGTTCTGAAAAATGAGCCGTGACGTGGGCATAAAGATATATTCACCCTGACTTTTAAATGCTGTTGGCGTTCTAAACTGTATAGTGTGGTGCGAATCGTTGCACGTTTTTAATAACTCAAGAATTTCTTTTAGTAAAAACGATTCTGATGTTTTGCTTTTTATGGTAAACGTTTCATCGATGGCGCGAAGTGTTATCTGGTTAATTTTGCAAATTGGCTTTAATAGATACTCTTCTGCATCGTTGTTTAATGCAGTGAGCGTCCATACTGCCTCTTTCTTATCGTTTAAGGTGCACGCTTGGCTATAGGGATTAAAGGAGAGGCTATGCAAATAGCTTGCATATGCGCCATCGGCTTGTTCCATAAGGGCGCCCTGCAATAAGGGGCCAAATGCGTTAACTTGCGCATATGAGTAGCTTTTTTTGCTCGTAGGTTCTAAGACAAATGAAATGCGCGATATACGTTCCGAATTCATCATGGCCCCTGTTCCGTGGATACGTTCGTGCTTTATCAAAAAGTGCTTTTACTCTAGGATACCTGTTTACACCTTTTATGAACAGGCGTTTTTCGGTAATAGCTAGTCTTTTGGCGAGGGTTGGTTGGATGCATTTTGCAGTATGATGCGACGTGAGGAGCTTAGGAATAGCATGCGGTTAAAGCCGTTTTATAACGAAAGAGCTTCTTTAGACAAAAGAAGCTCTCTATGCTTTATATAGTTTTGTTGGTTGTGACCAAGACTAAATGTTAAATGTTTAATCCAGCAGGCGTCCATCGGTAGAAATGGTAGCCACTTGCCATGGAATAAACTTACCGCTTTGCTGCAGTGCCGTTTTTACGGCATGCTCAAGCCCGCCGCAGCAGGGAACTTCCATACGCGCGATAG
>CAVJWZ010000053.1:0-9466 GCA_963653545.1 uncultured Eubacteriales bacterium
AAAATTTAACAACTTACCGCAATAGTTTACATAGCGTGAACAATCTTTTTTATGGAGAGGTTTAGCGTAAGAGTTCAGGTTAAGAACCTTATAAAACCTAGCTAAAGGGAGATTGGACAAGCAATGGAACTTGCAACGCTTATTGTTGTTGTTATGGTAATTGCAACAGCGCTCGTGTTTGACTTTACTAATGGCTTTCACGATACCGCCAATGCCATGGCTACCTCAATTGCGACCGGTGCATTAAAGCCCAAAACAGCAGTAATTGCTGCTGGCACGCTTAATTTGGTTGGTGCTTTTCTGTCTACTGAGGTTGCTAAAACAATTTCGGGTGGAATTATTAATGAACAGCAAGTAATGATTGGGCCTGAATTTATTTTTGCAGGTCTTATTGGCGCTATTATCTGGAATTTGCTTACGTGGCTTGTTGGGCTACCTTCGAGTTCTTCGCATGCACTTTTTGGCGGTTTAGTAGGTGCTGTTATTGTAGGTGCGGGCGTTGAAGGTGTTAATTTTATAGCTGTTCTTAATAAGGTTCTTATCCCTGCTTTGGTCTCTCCCGTTGTTGCTGGGCTGGCCGCTTGGGTTGCGGTGCGGCTCATGTTGCGAATAGTACGCAAAATGTCTGAGGATAAGATTGATTCTGGATTTAGACACGGGCAAACCATTACAGCTTGTTTGGTTGCGCTTTCTCACGGTACTAACGATGCGCAAAAAACGATGGGCATTATTACTCTTACTCTTATTGCAGTTGGCGCTCAGGCTTCTGGAACAGGGCCCCAACTTTGGGTTATTGCAGCATGCGGTTTAGCCATTGCTCTTGGCACCTATGCGGGCGGTTGGCGGGTAATTCGCACGCTTGGAAAAGGGATCACCAAAATTAGTCCTTCTCAAGGATTTGCCGCAGAAGCAGCATCGGCAACTACGATTTTGGTTTCTTCTCATTTAGGATTTGCTCTTTCTACCACGCAGGTTTGTTCGGGCTCTATTGTTGGCTCTGGCCTTGGTAAAAAGGGTGCGAAGGTTAATTGGGGTGTTGCTGGACGTATGCTTATTGCGTGGCTGGTTACCTTTCCAGCGGCAGGGCTGGTTGGTGCCGTTGCTTGTGCGGTGGCAAAAATAAGTCTGGCGGGCACGATTGGTGTTGGTGTTGCGGCACTTATAATTGCGGGCATCATTTTGAAGCTTTCGCATAGAAATCCTGTTAATTCGCTCAATGTTAATGAAGCTTCAGAAGTTAAAATCACTCCGGTCAAATCAAATCATTCAATGGCTCAGGCAGCTTAGCGGAAAGGAACTAGATTATGCAAGAAGTACTCAATTTTCTTACTGTTTTAGTTGTCGCTGTTGGTATTGCTGGCGGTCTTGGTGTGCTGTATGCTTCTGGCCTGCGCTTATGGGCACAGGGAGGGCTTGATAATGAAGGAAATGCGCGCATCATCAATAGACTATGCTCTGTTATTTGCTTTACTGCTTGTGTGGTAATTATTCTCTTTGCGCTTTGGCTTATGATTCCGATATTTCACTAGGAGTTTTAGGGATATCGCGTTGAATCTGTAGCGGAATCAGAATCAGCTTGCTGCAATGGTGGCGAATAGTAAAACGAATATCTCGGAGCCAAGAGAAGCTATTTTTTTACCACGGTAGAAGCAATTTTGGCTTTCTTGAGCGTTGGTTGTTCTTTTGCAACGCTCACCATGAAACAAACAATGACAGCAAGCAAAATCACGGTGATAAGTGAAGCAGGGTCAACAGTGCCAACAATACTTACGATAATAATTTCGTATCCAACAGAAGCCGCCGCCAAAACACTCATGAGAATGGCAGTAAAACTCACCGAGCGATTGTCGTAGAACCAGCGAAACCCTTGAATGCTAATTAGAGGGCCCATAACAGCGGTAAACAAAAGAATGAGCGCTTCATAGCGAAACAAGTTTGCAACGGAATATCCATTATACATGTTCCCGCCTGAAGTAATTAATTCAAAGCCGTGATATTCCTGTCCTTGAAAATAGGAAGCAATGATACAACCCACACAACCAAGCGCGCAAATAATTCCCCAGATAAAAGCACCATTAAGCAATCGATGCAGACGCGTTCGGGCGGGAGTCATAGGGTAGCCATCGTCACCAATACGAACTCCATTGGCATCATAATTAATGATGAGAGGTTGTTTTTCAGGGGCGGGCTCGGGGTTGAGTGCTTTTGACTCGTCTTTGGCATGGGGGCGAAGTTTCATGGCGGGATAATCCTTTGGGCTGTTCTTATTTAAACGCATCTATAAAATACGGCATACCAACAGGTCTATAAATGTAGGTGTGGATACGCGATCGGTTTCCTTTCAGATCAAATTCGCAAAATTATACTCGGAAATTTTTAAAAAGAAAGCTTTTTGCAAGGGTTATTTTGTTAGCGCTCAATTAAATAGGGTCAAACTATATATGCTGGTAAAATAACACGTTCACCTGTTGACATCCTCAGGATGAGAGCAGAAAATTACCTCTGGTCTTTTTGCGTGGGTTCGTGTTTTATGGCGGTAAAACGGTTCGGCGCAAGAGGTCCTCACTCTACGAAAGGTAAAAAGTGCAGTACTTTTCGTGAGTGATAAGGGCGCAATGCCCGCCTTACTCTCAATTCTCCGGTTTTTTACCGGGCCCCTGTTTTGAGTGTTGAGGTTTAGTATCCCCCTCGTGTTTTTCTTAATTGAAAAGCACAACATGTGAAAGGAAGGAATGTAATGGCTTCTAGTGCTATGAATTCTTCTTATCACGGTATCGCAGCACGTCTTGACCGTTTACCTCTGAGCGGTTTCCACAAAAAAATCTTGTGGCTTCTTGCTGGTATTACGTTCTGCGACTCCGTAGATATGGCCGTTGGTGGCCCTATCGGCATGGTTTTACAATCTGAAGGATGGATGACTCTTGAGCAGTTTGCCTTCTTCAATTCTGTAACCATGATTGGTTATTTGGTTGGTGGCTTGTTGGCAGGTGCTATCTCTGATGGCATTGGCCGTAAGAAAGCAGTTATTATCTGCGGCAGCGTGTTCACGGTGTTTTGTTTTGTTGCCGCTGCTGCTCCTAATGCAGATTTCTTAACAGGTTGCCGCTTTTTTATGGGTCTTGGTTTGGGTGCAGCGTTTCCTGCAGGATATTCTGCCTTAACCGAGTTTACGCCCCCTACTAAACGCGGTAAGTATCAGTCATATATTGGGCTTATCGCTAACACCGGTACCCTTGTTGCTTCTGCGATTAACATGATTGTTCTTCCGTTGCTTCATTGGCGTGCTGTATTTATCATTTGCGGCATTATTGGTGTTATTGTGGTTGTGCTTTGTCTCTTCTTCCTCGAAGAATCTCCTCGTTGGCTGGCTATGAAGGGCAAAAACGACAAAGCAGACGCTATTGTTTCTAAGCTTGAAACAAAGATTGCCGCAAAAGGCAAACCGGTAGAAGATGTTTCTGAAGAAGAAATCAAACATCGCGAGAGTGAAGAGGTTGTAAAAGATCTTCCTTGGTCGTTCTTGTTCAAAAAGAAGATGATTCTTCGCACGCTTACTGCTATGTTCATCTGCTTTACCATGAACGTTTTGGTTTATACCGTAATTACCTGGACTCCTACCGTTCTTAAATCCAATGGCTTTGACGTTAATATGTCTACCGTTTTAACCGTTATTATGCAGTTGGGTATTCCGGTAGGTGTTGGTCTTTTGACTTTCTACGTTGAAAAGGTTAACCGCAAAACCATTTTGATTGTCACCTATGTTTTGATTGCAATCATTGGTCCTATTTGGGCAATGCTCCCAACTGAAAATACGGTGCTTATTATGGTTGTGGGCTTTTTGCTTTGTGTTTGCACGTTCACCAACTCTGTTACCACGGCAGCAATTTATCTTTCCGAGCCATTTCCAACGGCTTGTCGTATTCGCGGCGCTGGCGTTGCAAATGCGTTTGGTCGCCTTGCGGGTATTTTTAGCCCCTTGTGGATTGCGTTCTTCTTGAGCACAACAGGCGTGCTTTCGGTATACGTAGTAAATGGTGCAATTGCAATTTTCACGGCAATTTGGGTTGCTGTTTTTGGCGTTGAAACTCGTGGTCGTACCCTTGAAGATATCACCAAGGGTTTGCTTGACGATGAATAGACACGCGTCACGCTGAAACGCTTTGCGCTAAAGCTAAAAACAAGAACGGCAGACGCCTGCCTTGGCGTTGTGTTCACCTGGTTTGCGGTTCAATAGTGCGCACTTAACATAACCTTGCACAACAAGGAGCGTACCAATATCGCACAGTAAAAAGGAGCTCTAGGGGGAGCTCCTTTTGTTATGGGCGAGCGCATCAACGTTGGGGCTATAGAAGTAGGACTATAGAAGTCCGAAGTGTATCCGAAGGAAGCTAGCCCGAAGTAATAAAAAAGCGCACCGAAGCAATAAGAGTCCTCAGTAATGCTGTCTCACGCATGTTTTTTCATTTTCCTTCAATACCGTGATTTGCAGTGTTAGCCTCATAAAAAATGTCAATTATGATAATTGTTGCGCTACGATGATTGTATAGGCAACTGCAGTAATTGTAGTTTCATAGGGAGGGAACTAATGAATAATTGCAGCGGAAATAGCATTGGTGAATCCGCCAAACACACTATTGGCTGGGGAATTATTGGTTGTGGCGATGTGGTCGAAACCAAAAATGGTCCCGGAACATACCTTGCGCATAATTCTGAACTGATAGGCATTTGGAACCGTACTAAATCAAAGGCAGAAGAATGGACGGCGCGCCATGAACATGGCAGGGCGTTCGATTCGGTAGAAGAACTTTTGAGCGATCCTGAAGTCGATATCGTTTATGTTGCAACAACGCCTGATTGTCATAAACAATATGCCTTAGCTGTTGCGCAAGCGGGAAAGCATTGTTATCTGGAAAAGCCTATTGCGCTTTCTTGGGACGAGGCACAAGAAATCAAGGCTGCCTTTGAGAAAAGTGGTACACGATGCTTTGTTGCACATTATCGACGAGGCATGCCCCGTTACAAGAAGCTTAAAGAAATTCTTGATGCAGGCACTATTGGCAAGGTGCGCGGTGTTCAGGTTATTAGAACGCAGCGCCAAACAGCCGAGGAATTGCTCCCTGAAAATGAAAAACCATGGCGCGTTCGGCCTGAGGTATCAGGAGGAAGTCATTTTTACGAAGGCGATGCTCACATGCTCGATCTTATTGCCTTCTTAACGGGCACGATTACTGATTTTAAGCTTGAAGTAGGAAACGAAACCGGCTGCTATAGCGCAGAAGACACGGTTTCTCTTGCGGGCGTAACTGAGAATAAGGTTATGGTTTCGGGTTTGTGGTGTTATGCAACATATAAAGCCATTGACAAGTTTCTCATTTATGGTGATGAGGGCAGTGTTGAGTTTTCATATTATGACAATGCCGTTCCTTTGCGCGTTGAAACGCTCGCAGATAAAGACGCCGTTGCCCATGAAGGCGTAATGGGTGGCGTGCGCAAAGAGGCTGAAATGAAGGTTGAGCTTGTTGAAGTGCCAGAAGAGAGCTATCCCGGTAACGGGCAAATCCAAGACATCGTCAACGAACTATTGGGGGTTTCTGGAGTTGTGTGCTCTAGTACGCTTGATAATGCGCTCAATACGCTCAAGATTACGTGGTCTGCCCATCTGCAGTGCGAAAAACAGCTAAAAGGTGAATAATCGGTTGTTTTTTGCAAGAGTTTTTTGGCGGGATAATCCGTGACAATCAACGCGATAATTTCATCGCAATATATCGCGCTTATCCAAAAAATCACCTTGCAATAGAGGCTACTTTTTTGTTAACATTCTCTGTTGCCGCTTAATAACCTATTTGCTTGAAGGATCTATTTTGGCAAAAGAAGATGCAATTGAATTAGAAGGTACGGTTCTTGAGGCTTTGCCCAACGCTATGTTTAGGGTAGAGCTTGAAAACGGGCACAAGATATTGGCTCATATCTCAGGGAAGATGCGTATGCACTATATCAAGATCTTGCCTGGAGATAAGGTTCAGGTCGAGCTTTCTGTATACGATCTTGATCGTGGTCGTATCACGTATCGTTATAAGTAAATCGAAGGTAAGCACATTTTGCTTTGGCGAAATGTGCTGATTTTGTGTGCTCGAACGATTGGTTTGAGCTCAAGTAAGCAAACTATCGCCTGCGGCTGGGCGTGGTAGATAAAAAAGAAAACGCATAACCGAAAGGAATTGAATTATGAAGGTACGTCCTTCGGTCAAGAAAATGTGCGACAAGTGCAAAATTATTCGACGTCATGGCAAGGTTCTCGTAATTTGCGAAAATCCTCGTCATAAACAGCGTCAGGGTTAAAGAGAAAGGGAATTACATTTATGGCACGTCTTGTTGGTGTCGACCTTCCTCGCGACAAACGCATTGAAGTCGGCTTGACCTACATTTATGGCATCGGTCTTACCACCTCTAAAAAGATTTTGGCAGAGACTGGCATTAATCCTGATACCCGCGTTAGGGATATCACCGAAGATGAACTCTCAAAGCTTCGTGACTATATTCAGCACAACCTCACCACTGAGGGCGATTTGCATCGCGAAGTTTCACAAAACATTAAGCGCCTCATGGAAATTGGTTGCTACCGCGGTCTTCGTCATCGTCGTGGCTTGCCGGTTCGCGGTCAGCGCACTCATACGAATGCACGTACGCGTAAAGGTCCTAAGCGTCAAATCGGCGGCAAGAAGAAGTAGAGGTGTAACTAGTGGCAGCTAAGAAAAACGTCCGCACGCGCCTCAAGCGTTCCGAGCGCAAAAATATTGCAGTAGGCGCTGCGCATATTAAATCAACTTTTAACAACACTATCGTATCCATTACGGATCCTCAGGGTAATGTAATCTCCTGGCAGTCTGCTGGTACTGTTGGCTTTAAGGGTTCTCGTAAATCCACGCCATTTGCTGCTCAAATGGCAGCAGAAGCTGCAGCAAAAATTGCTATGGAGCATGGCCTCAAGAAGGTATCTGTTTTTGTTAAGGGTCCTGGTTCTGGTCGCGAGACCGCCATTCGTTCCCTTCAGGCAGCAGGTCTTGAGGTTGCAAGCATTCAAGATTGCACCCCTATTCCGCACAACGGTTGCCGTCAGCGCAAACGTCGTCGCGTCTAATTGAAAGGATCGATTTATTATGGCAATTAACAGGACTCCGGTTCTCAAGCGTTGTCGTCAGCTTGGCTTGGACCCGGTCGTTTTGGGATACAGCAGCAAAAAAGAATCCATTCGTCAGCCAAAGCGCCGTCGTAAAGAGAGCGAATACGGCATGCAGCTTCGCGAGAAGCAAAAGGCTAAGTTTGTATATGGCGTTCTTGAGAAGCAATTTCATGGCTACTTTGAGAAGGCCAAGGCAATGCCTGGCGTTACGGGTGAAAACCTTATGCGTATCCTCGAATCTCGTCTCGATAATGTAATTTTTCGTCTTGGTTTTGCTAAGACTCGCAAAGAAGCTCGTCAAATCGTCACCCATGGTCACATCCATGTAAATGGCAAACGTGTAGATATTCCATCATTTCGTGTTCGTCCGGGCGATTTGGTATCGGTTGCTCCCAAATCAAAGGAGCTTTTGGTAATTAAGAGCGCACTTGTATCCAACGAAGGCGTGCAGGTTCCTGCATGGCTCGAGGTTGATATTGAAAAGCTTCAGGGCAGCGTTTTGGCTCTCCCTGAGCGCGATCAAATTGATCTCGATATCCGCGAGCAGCTTATCGTTGAGCTTTACTCTAAGTAATGAATGCCACACACGGTTTTTAAGGAGGCTTATTAAATATGACAGAGTTCATGAGGCCGACAGTTACGACTGAAGAGGTTAACGACCTTGTTGCCCGCTTCATCGTTGAGCCGCTCGAGCGTGGCTATGGTTACACGCTAGGTAACTGCATGCGTCGAGTTTTGCTTTCTTCACTCGATGGAGCAAAAGCAACCGCTATCCAAATTGATGGCGTACAGCATGAGTTTACTACCGCAGAAGGTGTAATCGAAGACATTACTGATGTTGTCTTGAATGTGAAAGGTTTAGTTTTCAGCGCGCTTAATAGTGATGTTGTTGAGGCTACCGCTCATGTTCATGCGGAAGGTCCCTGCACGGTTACCGGTGCAGATTTGGATGTTCCAACCGAGTTTACCCTCATCAATCCTGAGCATGTAATTGCAACGGTAGCTGATGGTGGCACTCTCGATATGACTATCCGTATTGGGGTTGGTCGTGGCTATGTTTCTGCTGAGCGCAATAAGCGCACTGAAGATCCTATCGGCATTATCCATGTCGATTCGCTCTTCTCTCCCGTGCGTCGTTGCACCATGAATGTAAGCGATACGCGTGTTGGTCAGCGCACCGACTACGACAAGCTTATTCTTGAGGTTGAAACTGACGGGTCTATCAATCCAACCGAGGCGGTATGTCGAGCTGCGAACATTATCAATCAATATATGGGAGCATTTCTCTCGTTGGATGAGATTGAAGAGGACGAGGAAGGAGAAGTTGTTTCCATCTTCGCTCCTGAGAATCAGGAGACCAATGCAGAGCTTGACAAGCAGATTGAAGATTTGGATCTTTCTGTTCGTTCTTACAACTGCTTGAAGCGTGCGGGTATTCATTCTGTTCGTCAGTTGGTTGAGTATTCAGAAAATGATCTACTCAACATTAGAAACTTTGGTGCGAAGTCCATCGAAGAAGTGAAGGACAAACTCATTTCTATGGACCTCAATTTAAAGCTATAGGAGATATAAGATGAGGCACAACAAGAAAGGTCGCAAACTTGGCACTGACGCAGGCCATACTCGTGCTATGAAAAAGAGTTTGGTTGCTGCATTGTTCACTAACGATCGCATTAAGACGGTTGAGGCACGTGCTAAGGAAATTCGTCCTGATGTCGATAAAATCATCACCTGGGCAAAGAAGGGTGATTTGCATTCTCGCCGTTTAGCAATTGCTGCTTTGGGTGACAAAGAATTGGTCCGCGAGGTTTTTGAGAAGGTAGAGCAAGGTCAGTTTGCCGATCGCAACGGTGGCTATACTCGCATCTTTAAGCTCGGCAATCGCAAGGGTGACAACGCTCCCATTGTAATTATGGAGCTTTGTACCGAGCCAGTTCAGAAGAAGAAGGATAAAGCCGAAAAGCCTGCAGCTAAAAAATCAACTAAGAAAGCTGCACCAAAGGCAGAAAAGAAGGCTGAAGAAAAAGAAGAGCCTAAGGTTGAAGAGGTCCAGACCGAAGTAGCTGAGGCAACTGAGGCAGCAAAAGAGGTTGCTGCTAAATCTGAAGCTGAAAAGGCAAGCGCTGAGTCTGCAGAAGAAGCAAAATCTGCTGAAGCCAAAGAGGACAAGGCTGAATAGGTTTATCCCTTTGATGTGGCTGTTGCTCGCAAGCGCGCACGCGTAAGCTAGCACCTAGCTTTGCAACGTAGTACATGCACGTATGGTTTCATGCGTGCATGTTTTAT
>CAVJWZ010000054.1:0-9134 GCA_963653545.1 uncultured Eubacteriales bacterium
TCTGATGGTTGGTAGTACTTCACTGGTAAAAGTAGGTTCATTATAGAGGAGATGGATCTAACTTTTTGGCAAGAAGCGAGCAAAGGTAAAATGTTTGTTCAAGGTTACTTTTGTCAGCAGTATTGTCGATGGCGCCTTACGAAGTGTATCCTTACGAAGTGTATCTATAGCGTTATTTAGTTGGGGCTCTCTGCAAAGTTTGGGTATTAGCATCAGCTCTTCCGCTTACTTGCGGGGGAGCTGATGGTTTTTTGACGATACCTCGATTTTTGACCACACTATCACCGTTCGGTTTGTTGTTTCATTCACCGTCTTTTATATGGTTATTTTCTTTTGCGTGATTGATGAATGCTAGAATATGTCGAAGTGTATCTATGGAGGTATATTGATGACTTCTCGTGCTCGTCAAAGCAGGCGCGGCGTTACCAAGCGGCGAACTGCTTCAAAGGGGCTTGTTGTTTTATGCGTTATATTAGCGGTTCTTGTCGCTGGAGCGGTAACGGCGTTTGCTTTTGCCTCATCTTGGCTGCAAGATCTTCCTGATTACGAAGATGCATCCGCTTACAATACGGCAGAAAAAACAAAAGTGTATGCAAACGATGGAACAACGCTGTTAGCTGAGTTTTATCTTGAAAACAGAGAACCCGTTAAACTTAATGAAATTTGCGATTATGTTATTAAAGGAACGGTAGCCACCGAAGACGAGCGTTTCTATGAGCATAATGGTGTTGATCCTATGGGTATTGTTCGTGCAATTTTTGTTAATTTAACCGGTGGTCATGAGGGTGCTTCTACCATTACGCAGCAGTTTGTTCGTAATACCGTTTTAGCTGATGAAGCAACGGAATCAACGCTTAAGCGCAAGGTTAGAGAAGCATATATTTCTACCAAACTTGAAGAAAAGTATTCAAAAGATGAAATTCTTTTGATGTATCTCAATACGATTAACTATGGGCAGGGTGCCTATGGCATAGAGGCCGCTTCACAGCTTTATTTTTCAAAGCCTGCCTCAGAACTGAGCTTAGTTGAGGCAGCCACTTTAATTGGTATTCCGCAATCCCCAACCTATAACAACCCTATCAATAATCCTGAGGCTTGCCAGCAGCGCCGCAATCTTGTTCTTGATCGTATGCTTGCAAACAAGGTTATTACGCAAGAGGAGCACGATGCGGCTCAGGCTGAGCCCCTTGAACTTAACGTTACCGAGAGTGAATCAAGCGACGGTTTGTATCAATACAAATACTTTACAAGCTATGTTCGCGATACGCTTATTGATGAATATTCTGTTGAAGAGGTGTTTCAGGGTGGCATGAAAGTTATTACCACCCTCGATGTTGCTATTCAGCAAGAAGCGGAAGCTGCAGCAGAGGCTCAAATTGACGCTTCACCGGAGGGTATGGAAGTTGCCCTTGTGGCGGTTGACCCCGACACGGGCTTTATCAAGGCGCTCATCGGCGGCAATGATTACAACACCGATGAGTACAACTTGGCAACACAGGCGCACCGTCAACCGGGCTCTTCTTTTAAAACGTTTACCTTGCTTGCTGCGCTTGGTAAGGGTATTTCGCCCACTACTAATTTGAATTGCCCAGGTCACGTTAATATCAATGGTTGGCAGGTTGAAAATTACGGTGGCTCAGACTATGGAACACGCACTATTGCGAGTGCTTTTGCTATTTCGTCTAATACGGGTTTTGCGCAGTTGGTAACCGAGATTGGTCCGCAATCTGTGGTTGAAATGGCGCATAAGTGTGGTATTGAAACCGATATTGAGGCAGTTCCTTCTGTTACCTTAGGTGCCGAAGAGGTCACCGTTCGTGAGATGGCTCAAGCTTATGCAACTATCGCCAATGGTGGCACCAAACGTAAGGCAGTTGCCATTCAAAAAATTTACGATTCAAAGGGTGAGGTTATTCATGAGGCCGACACCAAGGGTGAAAAAGTTCTTTCAACAGAGCTTACGCAAGCGGCAACTGAAGTTATGAAAGGCGTTATCACTAACGGTACTGGTATGAGCGCTGCTATTTCTAACGGTCAGCCTGTTGCAGGCAAAACGGGTACGTCTGAAAACTGGCGCGATAAATGGTTCTGCGGCATTACTCCTCAGCTTTCTGTTGCTATTTGGTCGGGGCATAGAGAAGAAGCGTCAATGACGTATTATGGCGAATGTGATGGTATTTTTGGAAACTTCATGAGTGCTGTTTTGGCTGATCAGGAAATAGAACAATTCCCAACATCGTCTAAGCAGCTCAACTACACTACCTTTGATATTGGTGACGGTACTAATTCAGGAGATACGTCTTCTCCAGAGCATGAGGGTGGAACGGTAACAACAACTACTACTGTTACGACTACCACCACCACTACTACTAATGCCAACGGGAGCAGTACGAACAGCACAACGAATTCATCGGGCGGGAGTTCGTCGAGCGGTAGCAGTTCTGGCGGAAGTTCGTCGTCGGGTTCTAGCTCTTCGAGCGGTCGCTCTGGTTAAGTATCGCTTAGGTATCGTGTTGAGTTGTGAATAAGGTAAACAAAACAATGACCTTTACGCTTTTACCGAGTATTATCGTGTATGAATGGGTAAGGTAAGCGAATGCAGGTCTAAGCAGGCGTAGGATGCACTTAGAACAAACTTGCTGTATCCGTTGCTTGAGATTTATGGTACGTATATACGTTTGAGAGGGATTTATGAAATCACGCATTATTTTGGTAGTGGCGCTTTGCGCAACATGCTTAACGCTTTTGGTTGGTTGTTCTTCTAACTCGACCCAATCCAATGATCCTCAAACGCAAAATCGTCAGTATATGGCATCGGTAAGCCAGATTATGGATGACATCAATACGCAGATGGAAGATTTTTCAAAAGCCATTAAAGATGGCGAAGTAATTTCGCTTTCTTCTCAGCTCAATACGGTTTCTTCTCGTATTGATGATTTGAAGGCACTCAGTGTTCCCGATGCCATGAAAGATATTCACACTTCGTATGTTAAAGGCGTTGAAGAACTCAAGGCAGCTCTTGATGGATACGTTGAGCTCTATCAAGACGTAAAAGCCCCTGCGAGTGGTTCGTTTGATTATTCAACGTATTCTTCTCGTTTGTCCGAGATTCAACAGCATTACAGCGCTGGCGTTGAGGCCTTGCAAGATGCTGATAAAAAAGCATCTGAAGCGTAGCGTCTCGCATGGCAAAGGTTTATACAACGTATGCTTAGGCAAACTGCGCTCGGCGTGACAGATACGGGTTCTCATTCTCATATAAACAGCAACACCAATAATAGCAAGAGCGAGAGCGAGAGCAAGGGCGCCGATGGTATATCATCGGCATCTCTTGAATTGTTGGCTCCTGCGGGCAGCACGGAAGCGCTTCATGCTGCGGTGATGGCAGGGGCAGACGCGGTTTATTTGGGGGCTTCGCAGTTTAATGCGCGCAACAGTGCCGAAAATTTTACGCTCGAGGCGCTCAGAGAAGCATGTGACTACGCCCATCTGCGGGGCGTGAAGGTATACCTTACGCTCAATACGGTTATTCTTCCATCTGAAATATGTGACGCTTTAGAGCTTGCTCGTCAGGCGTTTAGGGCAGGGGTTGATGCCTATATCGTGCAAGATATTGGTCTTGCCTCCGAAATTGCACGAACGCTCCCTGAGGCGCGTTTGCATATTTCCACCCAAATGGACATTCACGATAAGGATGGTTTGCGCGCCGTTGCAGCTCTTGGGGCAGCGCGGGTAACGCTTGCGCGTGAGCTTTCGCTCGAAGAGATAACCGAGTTGGTTGCGCTGGCCAATGATCTTGGGGTAGAGATTGAAGTGTTTGGTCATGGCGCGCTTTGTGTGTGTTATTCGGGGCAGTGCTTTATGTCTTCTCTCATTGGTGGAAGATCGGCCAATAGGGGGCGCTGTGCGCAGGCGTGCCGTTTGCCCTATACCTTATACAATCGCGCGTTGCGCAAAAATCTTCCTTCTCCTGGTGAGCATTTGCTCTCGCCTAAAGATCTGTGCACCATCGAACTTTTGCCTGAGCTTGTTGCGGCGGGGGTTTCATCGCTCAAAATAGAAGGACGCATGAAGTCGCCCGATTATGTAAAGAACGTGGTGGGAACATACCGAGCGGTTCTTGATAGGGCGCTTGCCTATGAAGCCGAGGCAAAACGGGCAGAAATTGATTGCGGAAGTGTTGAGCTTCCTAATGCGCAACCGCTTACTTCGCCGCAGCCCAGCGAGGCCGAAAAGCAAACGCTTTCAGAGGCATTTTCGCGGGGATTTACCACGGCATATCTTACCCGTGAGCGCGATAACTCCATTATGAGCTATACAAGACCCAATAACAGAGGGGTATTTGTTGGGCGCGTGGTAAGCGTTAAGGGCAGCACGATTGGCATTGCTTCTGAGGTTGAATTACATCAAGGCGACGTTCTTGAAATTTGGACCAACCGCGGGCATTTTGTGGTAGAGGTTTCTTCTTTGCGCTTTGATAAGGCAGGTAACGCGCTTGTTGAAGTAAACCGTGGAGTTGCTAAGGGCGATCGTGTTTTTCGCGTGCGCAACGCTCAAGCTGCTTTTATTGATGACGACAAAGAGCCACGCATTCCTCTTTATGGGAAGGCGCGGTTAACAATTGGTAAGCCTCTTTCGCTTGTTGTTTCTACTGCTCCTTTGGAGGAGCGTAGCGGTTTGGTGGAGCGCACTGGTCTGCTGGAGCGTGCTGCTTTAGCAGAATGTAGCAGTTTGCCGGGGCGCGCTGCCTTGACGGAGCACGCGAGCGTTACGGTTGAAGTTGAAGGCGAAGTTGTTGAAGCGGCTCGCACTAAGGCAGTTTCTGCTGATGAGGTGTACGAGCATATTGATCGCATGGGAACAACACCTTTTGCGTTTGCCAAGCTTGACGTTGAAGTTGATGAGGGGGTAGGAATTGGATTTTCTGTCCTGCATAAGATTCGCGCCAAGGCAGCACAACAGCTTCAAGAAGCCATGCTCGCACCCTATCATGAGCGCATATTACAGCGCGTTTCTGCTCGCGTGATGGCGCCTCGTATCCGCAAAGGCTCTTGCAAAGTTGCTGTGTGGGTAACCAATCCTGCGTGCGCGCGTGCAGCAAAAAAGGCTGGTGCCGATTTTATCTATGTGCCAGTGACTAACTATCGCCGCGGTGAGGCGGTAATTGCAGGTCAGCTTTCGCCAACGGCTGAGCAGGCGGGCTATCCTAAGCAGTGTATTCCTATTTTGCCTACGGTTTCGCATATGTTTGATGAACGCGATCGCAATGGTTTTGATATTTGGAAGCGGGTTACAAAAGATAAACCTGTTTTGGTTGAGAATATAGGGCAGCTTTTACATGCAGCAGAAGTGGGCGCCCTGCCAGAAGTTGGACCTCATCTGCCGGTAACCAATCAGCTTGATGTGCAGCTTATGCATGATTTTGGAGCGCAGCGCATTTGGCTTTCGCCTGAGCTTTCGTTGGTTCAGATTGAAGAGTTGGGCGAGATAAGCCCTGTTCCTTTGGGGCTTACTATTATGGGTAAGCAAGAAATGATGATTACCGAGCATTGTTTACTCATGAGTCAAGGCCCCTGCAACCAGGATTGCAAACATTGTGCCCGCCGCAAAAGCCCTCATTATTTGAAAGATCGCAAGGGCTACGAAATGCCTATCATTACCGATTGTACGGGCAGAAGCCATCTCTATAATGCGGTTTCGCTCGATGTTGCGCATGCTGTTCCCGAACTAATACGCTCAGGTATTTCTGCCCTCATGGTTGATGCCACGCTCATGAATGTGGCGGAGGTAGGCAAAAATGTTGCTCGCGCGATACGTGCGCGCGATATTGCTCTCAAAGGCGGCAATAAGGTGTCTAAGGCAGAAGATACTACATCGGGTCATCTATTCCGCGGAGTATCGTAAGAGGGTCTGTGCTAGAATTTTTGCACCGTTTTAAGAAAGAGGAATTGATGATTTCACCAGAAGAACAGTTTCATATTATTCAATCGGGCGCTGCTCAGATTGTCCCTGAAGAGGCTTTGCTCACAAAACTTAAGCGTGGCAAACCGCTCAATATCAAGCTAGGGGTAGACCCAACAGCGCCTGATATTCATCTTGGTCATGCAGTTCCTTTGCGAAAGCTTCGTCAATTCCAAGATTTAGGCCATCAGGTTACGCTTATTATTGGTGATGGCACCGCGCTTATTGGGGACCCTTCTGGTCGTAATTCAACGCGCCCGCAGCTAACGTCTGAGCAAATTAAAGAGAATGCACAAACTTACGTTGATCAGGCTTTTAAGGTGCTCGATCCTCAAAAAACTACGCTTCGTTATAACTCGGAGTGGCTTTTGGAATTAAAGTTAGAAGGCTTGCTCAATATAGCTTCTCATTTCACCGTTGCTCGCATTCTTGAGCGCGATGATTTTCATAATCGCTACACCAACAATCAGTCTATTAGCTTGCATGAGTTTTTGTACCCCATCATGCAGGCGTATGATTCGGTGGTAATCAAGGCCGATGTTGAGCTTGGCGGTACCGATCAGTTGTTCAACTTGCTTGCCGGTCGTGAACTTATGGAAAAGATGGGCATGGAGCCTCAGGTATGCTTAACGCTTCCTTTGCTTGAAGGCACCGATGGCGTTAAAAAAATGTCGAAGAGCTATGGAAATTATATTGGCTTAACCGATGCACCAAACGACATGTTTGGCAAGATTATGTCTATCCCTGATGAGCTCATGGTTAAATACTACCGCTTGGCTTCTACCGTTGCGGTAAGCGATATTGATACGATTGAAAAAGGTCTTCTAGCAGGTAGCATTCATCCTAATCGCTGTAAGCGCGATTTGGCTCAAAATATTGTTGCTTCTTACTATGATAAAAAGGCAGCTCAAGCGGCAGAAGAAGCATTTGATAGTTTGTTCAAAAAGCATGATATTCCTGAAGATATTCCCGAATTCAGTGCAGATTTAACCCCCAATGATGAGGGCAAAGTATATGTTGCCAAGCTCATTTGTGAGGCTGGGCTTACCAATTCGGTGGGCGATGCTCGTCGCATGATTGATCAGGGCGGCGTAAAAATTAATGGAGAGGCACTGGCGGCTAAAACATACAACGTTGAGCCTTCTGTCCTTGAAGGTGCAGTTATTCAGGTTGGAAAACGTAAGTTTGTTCGCTTGGCGTAACGCCTGACACAACGTTGATGTAAGGAGGTGTAGTGAGTACAGGAAATTACGTACAGGAAATTTCGCTTCAAGTATAAATACAGTAGATATGAAGGAAATGTGTTTTTCAATTTATATAAAAAATTTTATTTGACCAAAAATTTGACCAGACCCTATTTTTGGTTGAAAAAAGAAAAAATCAGATGACATAAAATGCCATCTGACCTGGTGTTTTAATGGAGCCAACGGCCGGACTCGAACCGGCGACCTACGCATTACGAGTGCGTTGCTCTACCAACTGAGCCACGTTGGCGCTCCTTAGACGCAAAGCAAAACTAAGCGCTCAAAGAGTATATATTAGCGCTCTTCAATAGGCAAGTATGCTCGGGGCTTAACAGAAGTTTTATAGGCAGGGCGGATAATGCGCTTGCCCGATACTATTTCTTCAAAACGATGAGCTGCCCAACCGGCCATACGCGCACAAGCAAAAAGCGGTGTGATCAAATCAACTGGAATGCCCATCATGGAGTACACAAAGCCTGAGTACATATCAACATTTGCACACATGTCTTTCTTTGTTCCCTTTTCACGCAAAATAACTTCAGGTGCCAGACGCTCAATACTCTTAAGCAAATTGAGTTCTGCCTCATATTCGGTACCAGAGGCAAGTTTGGTTGCAAACTCCTTACAAATAACCGCGCGCGGGTCTGACAGCGTATAAACCGCATGACCCATACCATAAATAAGACCTGTTTTGTCGTAAGCTTGCTTATTTACAATTTTAGCAATGTAAGAAGCGACTTCATCATCGTCTTCCCAGTTTTTAACGTTTTCTTTGATTTCTTTTTGCATTGCCAAAACCTGATGGTTTGCACCACCATGTTTGCGACCTTTAAGCGAGCCAATGGCACCCGCATATGCAGAATAGGGGTCGGTATCAGCAGAAGATAAAACCCTACAGGTAAATGTTGAATTGTTTCCGCCGCCATGTTCAGCATGCAAGCACATCATAATATCGAGCATGCGCGCCTCTTCAGGCGTGAATTGACGATTAGGGCGTAACATGGAAAGGATAGTTTCGCTAGTAGATTGCCCTGGAATAAAGCGATGCATAATCATAGATTCTTTAAAGTACGTTGCACGCTTTGCGTAGTACGCCAAAACCATAATGCGCGGCAAGCGTGAAAGCAACGAAATCGCCGTGGTGATTTCGTGCTCATAGGAGCGATCTTCTGAATTGGGATCGTCCGCATACAGCATTAAAACAGAGCGCGAAAGCGTGTTCATAATATTTTCCGAAGCAGCTTTCATAATCATGGAAGCGGTGAAGCCCTCAGGCAAATCACGCTCAGCATCAAGGGCAGCAATAAAGGTATTGAGTTGCGTTTGCGTTGGTAAATTGCCCATTAACAGCAAATAGGCAACTTCTTCAAAACCCCAACGCTTTGTTGTATCGCCCCCGCCAAGCAAGTCATAAATATCATAGCCGCGAAACGTAAGCTTTCCCTCAGCAGGAACTTTATCGCCTTCACTCATCATATAGCCATGAACATTTGAGATATTGGTAACGCCTGCAATAACGCCTGAGCCATCATTGTTGCGTAAGCCACGTTTAATGGGATATTGCTCATAGAGCGACGTGTCAATCGAATTTACCGAAACAAAGTTGTCGTAGAGCGCAATGCGCTGTTTTTCATCGGTGAGTTGATGAGTGCTTTGCGCATTGGATATTGACGCATTTTCTGATGTATTCATAGAGGTTTCCATAGAGATGCTACCTTTCATATTTCAAGATTTCATTTTAACTCATGAATCTTAAGAAACACTTTATGAAACTAAAGCGACATCGAATAGAAACAAACTTAAACCGTTCGTTAATTCTCGAGTTCATCTGAGCACGTGTGCAGCTTTGGTTGTATCGATATTATTCGATGTTCCCCGACTTTTGCAGCTGACCTAATTAAATAATCCAATCTTTGCCCAGTTCAATGG
>CAVJWZ010000055.1:0-9121 GCA_963653545.1 uncultured Eubacteriales bacterium
GGGGTTCAAACTCCCCAACCCAGATGTGCCATTCCTTTATGTAGGGCATACGCCTTGCCAGTTGCCATCTTTCCTGTGTTAGCTTGATGGGGTGGCAAGTACCCAGACCCAACAGATTGTAGCGCGTGTCCAGAACCTCCTTGCTTTTCGTAGTATGCAAGCTCTTTCTGCTTTCATATAATGCGAACATCAATCGTTTTCCCCAAGGCACTCGCAATGTCATCAAGCAAGTTTACCGTTGGATTTCCATGTCCGTTTTCTAGATTACTTAGCGCGGGTTGAGTGATTTTTGCGGCTTGCGCCAGCTGATACTGAGTCATCCCGGCATCAGTTCTAACAGCTTTTATTGCCCGACCAATTTGTTGTGCTGTAGATTGATTTATACCGTCATTTGCAGATTTAATTTCGCGAATGAAAAAATCGTCCTGTTCGCACTTGCCATCGCCAGCAATAAAAAGAGTCATTTCATCGTAAAACTCTAAGTTATTTGCACGGAGCACCTCTCCCAAATTTTGACGACTTGAAGGAACAATGCGCTCTTTAATCCAACGCTTTGTCCACTTATCACCTATATGCCGTTTGTTTTCACGAACAAAAGGAACAAATAGCATTGGCACATCATCAACCCCTGCATACTCATTAATATCAACAGAAAGAGTGGATTCTTCAATGTTGTTGTTTTTCCAATTCAGCACAGCACATGGAAGCGCATTTCTTCGAGCGCCATCTATAATCTCAAAGCGCCTCATACACTTCCCACCTCATTTGCAAAATCTCCCACATTTTTTCTATGTGACAATTACTGAGCACTCCTTCAAGCCCACTAAAAAGAGCATCCTTGTCCGTAGCTTTAAGCGCTCCAACTTTTAAACCTTTTCCAACAAAACGTCGCAAGTTTTCCTCAAGCGAGCGCGTACCCAAAAAGTTGTTAGCGTTAACATCCGTAAGAGGGTTAAATTCCTGCACGCGCTGTTCATCTCCGTAACATGAAAAAACAAACGAAAGGCCACTATCAAAAATAGGAGCCAAGCGTAGATCGCCATTCATCGATTGCAATACCTCAATGTTTGCGCCGTGGCGATCTCTGTTCGCAATCAAATAATCAACAAGCATAATATTCTTAATTTCGTTTTCCCAACCGAAACGCGCGCACAAATCTAAAGGCGACTCCCCCGCTTTTTTATTGAGATCATAAAAAGTGTCGAAGGCTTGTTTTCGTTCACCTTTTCTTCGAAACGAACGTGATCGATTAAGCCATGTTTTATACTCTTCGCCGTTCACGCAAATAAGCGCATGCACTAACCTATATTCAACATGTTCCACGCCAAGAATTGACATCAGACGACTTGCTACAATTTCATTAGCGCATTCATGTCCATAAATTCCCCTATAACTGTCGTAGCAGGAAAGTTTGTAGTACCAAAGCCCAGCTCCTGTTTGTTCTTTCGACTTCAAAAAACAACCTGCAGTGCCCGAGGTGTTCGCTCGTTCCGACCAATCAAGATGCCGCAAATCTTGCAATTTCGTTATAACGTCGCGCATACTAGATCCTTCGCCAAAAGGCATTCATTAAATTTTGTATACATTATATTATATATATAAAATCAGAATCTCGAATGCAATTTCTAAGAAATAACTCGAGTTAGGTAGTAGAGAAGCGTAAATCTGATCTGGCTTCTACGCTGGTGGTTAAGGCTATTTTGTCTACCGTTTCATGCGCTCCATAATTGCAGCGGCGCCATCAGTTGCAGATACACACTGACTAAGCGGCGTTGCAGCTGATTTACTGAGCATATCCATAAGATCATTTTCGGATTCTGTAAATATGCGAACATAAAGCGTATGAAAGCAGCATATAATGAAGCAATGGACCAACCATAAGTGCATACCAATTTTAATGTGCTTGCAAAATTTAACCGCAACCAACCTAACGGCGCACTTGAGAAGAGGTTTACCGATGCTTGAGTTAAAAAATATAGTTTTTGAGGTGCCCATTGAAGAAGGCTCCATAAAAACAAAACGGATCATCGACAATATTTCTTTAACCGTTGAAGAAAATCGCTTTGTCGTAATAACAGGCCCTAACGGTGGCGGAAAATCTACCCTAGCAAAAATTATCATGGGCATAGAAACTCCAACTTCAGGTCAAATCCTTTTTGATGGGCACGACATCACCCATTCCTCCATTACTGAACGAGCAAAGCTTGGTATAGGATATGGATTTCAGCAACCTGCTCGCTTTAAGGGAATGAAGGTTAAAAAGCTTCTTGAATTGGCAGCAGGAAAACGACTCCCCATGCTTTCGTGTAATGAATATTTAAGCAAGGTAGGCTTGTGCTCAGCCAACTACCTCACAAGAGAGGTTGACAAAAGCCTCTCAGGTGGCGAGCTTAAACGTATTGAAATTGCCACGCTTCTTGCTTCTGATCCAAAGCTTGCCATTTACGATGAGCCCGAGGCCGGCATTGATCTGTGGAGTTTTGACCGTTTAACGCAAACCTTTGAGGCACTTTATAAAAACAACAATGGTCATTCGATTATTATCATTTCGCACCAAGAACGCATTATTGAACTTGCCGATGAAATTGTTTGTTTGCGCGATGGTCGTATTGAAGCACAGGGGCCAAAAAAAGAAATTATTCCTCTTCTTGGGTTAACTCGAAAAGAAAATGCCCATTGTTCATTTACTGAACCAACCGAATTGCATCTTACTGAAATTCCAACAACCTGTTAGGAACCATGATGAGCGTAGACCTTTCACCAATTGATAACGATTTACTAAAAACACTTACCGATGTACACGGCATACCTGATGGTGCATATAACATCAGAAAAGATGGGGAGTTAGTAGTTCGCAACTCCTCCTCCAATATTGAAATCTCGACCAAATCTGATAACCCTGGCATTGATATCAAAATCAAAGAAAACACCAAGGGTGAGCGGGTATACATCCCTGTTATTGTTTCTAAGGCCGGTCTTAAAGATGTTGTTTATAACACCTTTTATATTGGCGAGGGCGCCGATGTTGTTATTATTGCGGGATGCGGCATTCACAACGATAGCCATCAAGCCTCTGAGCATGATGGCATTCACTCGTTCTATGTAGGAAAAAATGCCCGCGTAAAATATATTGAACGCCACTACGGCGAAGGAGCAGGGGACGGCAAACGCATTCTTAATCCCATCACTAAGGTGTATCAAGAAGAGGGCTCATTTTGCGAGATGGAACTCAGCCAAATTGGCGGAGTAACCTCTACCGTGCGCGATACCTTTGCAGAAGTTGGCAATGATGCAAAACTTGTTATTACTGAAAAACTGCTTACCGACGGTGAGCAAGTAGCTATCTCCAACATGGATATTAAACTTTTGGGCAATAATTCCAATGTTCAAGTAATTTCGCGCAGCGTTGCAAAAGATACATCCAAGCAAACCTTTAACCCGCTTGTTAAGGGTGAGGCGTTATGCCATGGTCATGTTCAATGCGATGCCATTATTATGGGGCAAGCTTCCATTACGGCAATTCCTGGCATAGAAGCTGCCCATGAAGATGCCCAGCTTATTCACGAGGCCGCCATTGGCAAAATTGCAGGAGATCAAATTGTTAAGCTTATGACGCTTGGGTTAACCGAAGAAGAGGCTGAACAAGAAATCTTGGATGATTTTTTAAGTTAACGCGCTAGCGTATCCTGTCACGTGCACTAAAACCTTAGGATAGAGGGCTCAAAGCCTTATTTATAAAGGTCATTTAATATGTGTCCTCAAGAACAGGATCGTTAATTTCTTCGAGAGTTTTTCTTCTTGTTTCTACCCCAAAAACTCCAATGACAAGAGCAAGCAGAACAAGCACGATTCCGATTATCAAAAAAACAGAAGAGACATTCGAGGACTGAAGAAGAAATGCCACACCATAGGGCGACACGATACCCGCAATGCGCCCTACCGCATGAGCAACCCCTGCTCCTCTTAGTCTTATTTCGGTCGGGAAAACTTCGCCAAGATATACCGAGCATGCCAAAAGTGCATAGTAATAAAGAAGAGCACAAAGAATAAACCCTATAAACATTACTGCCGCAACGTTATCAACAGGAACAAGCGACCACACGTAAGCCAAAACTGCTAGAGCAAGCAAACAAACTATTAATCCCTTTTTTCTATCGTGTTTATCGGCAAAAATTGCAAGAAAGAAAATACCAAAAGGAGCACCTATAAGCATAACAACCGTAATGCCAATGCTAATTGTTGCATCCATGCCTTGGACTAAAAACATGGTTGGAGCCCAGTTGGTAATGGTATACACCATTAAATTCATGGCAAATAAGGCAGCACTCGCTGCAATGGTTCTTTGCACAACGGGCCGTTTGAATATGCTTTTCCATTCAGCAATAAATGTTTTTCGACCATCAACATCGTGCGCAAGCGCATCGTAGTCAACAGAAGAAAGCTCTATCCCACTCTCAATGGCTTTGTGCTCTGCTTCTGCAACTATTTGATCAGCTTCATCAAAACGTGTCTGCGAGGCAAGCCAACGAGGAGATTCTGGCAAGCGCTCAAGCACAATTGCCAACATCACAAGACCAACTACCCCTAAACAAAAAAATAGAGGACGCCATTCAAATAATGGAATAACTAAAACGGTAAGCAATGCACCTAACGGTGGCGAAAAATTTCCTATAACTCCTATCCAACCTGCAAATCGTCCGCGATTTTGAGGAGGATTGTATTCGCATAATGAACCATAGGCAACAGGGAGAGCGCCACCTAACCCTAAGCCTATGAGGCCACGACAGGCTATAAGAAATTCCATACTGGGTGAGACCACCGCGCAAAAATTAGCAAGGGCGAAAACCAATATCGAAAGAGCTAAACCGTGCTTGCGACCTAGATAATCTGAAAGAGTACCGGCAACAAGAGCTCCTACCATATAGCCAAACATAGCGACTGAAGAAAACGCCGCATTAAGACCAATGGTAGACCAACCAGAATCGAGGAGCTGGGCTAAGATGCCGCCACCCATGTAAGTATCAAGGCAATCACAAAATACCACACCACCCAAAAGCCAAAGCACTTTATAGTGCCATGTTGTTATGGGTAAACGATCGAGCCGCGCAGCAATGCCATGATAAGACACCTCGGCACGAGGCAAGGTATCGCACACTTGCAAGCCGTTATAAAACCCACTATAGCCTTTGTTATTACCAGGCTCTTTCATAAATAGCCTTACTTCCTTTCTGCTGTGGCTGCTTATACCAACAACAACACATCCAAACCAATATCCTACAAGAAAGATGGTTGTCGTAAGCCAAAAACAAGGGGAACGACTCAAGAGCCGCTCCCCTTATACGAAGGAAGGAATGTGTCTTTTTAAAAAACTGCTTAAGAAACAACGTCGTCGTTAATTTCTTCAAGTGTTTTATTACGCGTTTCAATACCGCAAATGCCGATGATAACCGCAAAAACAACCATGCAGATACCAACGAAAACATATACAGAAACAACGCCGCTCGATTGCAAAAAGCTCGCAACGATAGAAGGTGTAACAATTGCAGCAATACGCCCCATTGCATTTGAGAAACCAGAACCCCTTAACCTAATTTCTGTTGGGAAAGCTTCACCCAAATAAACCGAGCAAGCAAGCAATGCATAGTAATACGTAAGGGTGCAGAGGATAAATCCTACCGCCATAATTACAACTGGCTCTGTTTGGAGTGACCATAAATAACCGGCAATTGCAAGCAGCGGAAGCAATACAACCATGCCTACTTTTCGTGGATGCTTGTTGCCAAAAATCGACAGAAGGAAGATACCAAATGGAGCACCCATCAATGAAATAAAGGTCATAAAGATGGAGTACTGAGTATCAAAACCCTGCATAACCAACACGGTAGGCGTCCAGGTTGTAATGGTATAAACAATAAGGTTCATTGCCATCAAAGCAGCCGAGGCGGTAATGGTTCTTCTTATCATTTTCTTGGTGAAGAGAGCACGATAGGGAAGCTGAACTGGCTCTTTACCTAACTGTTCTTCAATAACAGCAAGCTGCTCTTCAGAAATCGGTTCGAGTTCAATGCCTTTATCGGTAAAGCTTTTTTCTGCCGCAGATACAATCTTGTCTGCTTCATCAAAGCGACCTTTTGAAGCAAGCCAACGAGGAGATTCTGGCATAAATTTGAATAGCATAACCCAAACAAAAATGCCCAATGCCGTAATGCCAAAGAAGATTGTTCTCCAACCAAACATCGGAATAACCAACATGGTAAGTGCAGCACCCAAAGGTGGCGAGAAGTTAGCAATCAAGCCAATATAGCCAGAATATTTGCTTCGTTTCTCTGGTGGAATGTACTCACCAAACGGACCATACCCACAAGGAATAAACGCACCAAGACCCAAGCCCATCAAGCCACGGCAGGCAATCAGGATATACATATTGGGTGAAAACGCGGCAGCGAAGGTTCCGCCAATAAAAATTGCCACAAACAAAAGGAGTGCTTTTCGTCTTCCTAAGTTATCTCCAATAACACCTGAAACCAAAGCACCAACCAAATAACCAGTCATGGTAACCGTTTGAAACCAACCATTTAATTCAATAGTTGACCAACCATCGGCAAGAAGCGATGCAATAAGGCCGCCGCCTATATACATATCAAGGTTGTCGAGGAACATTGCTCCGCCAACAAGCCAAAGAAGCTTCCAGTGCCAACTTCCAATGGGAAGCCTATCAAGTCGAGCAGCGATTGAATGAAGTGATTGCTTTAACTCGTGTGATTCCGCTGCATCTAAGCGGTCTGCACGCGCATTAATATTCGCCTCAGCGCTCATTGGGTAACACCCCCATTAACATTCTCAATTTCAATCCCCTTTCTTTGGATTTTTGAGTTAAAAACTCTTTTGTATCCTTCCTAGAACACGTATTAAAACGTGTCCGCGATCACAATTATAAAAGATTTAAGAATTTTTGCACGACTTTATTTAAGATTTATGTATACCAATATTAAATTTAAGGGGTGAAAATTTAATATTTTAAAGATTGGTGACAAAAATTCTTAATTTTATACATTTTGAAAAATATCAATTAAGATTTGTATACGGAGATAAAGAGGACCATATGACAAAAATACTTCTCATAGAAGACGATCCCAATATCAGAACCGCTGCTGAGTTTGCTCTTGACGATGCTGGATACTCCACCATCACCTGTGACAATGGGCGTGATGGTTACACCAGTGCCATAAACCTTAAACCAGACATCATCTTGCTTGATTTAATGCTTCCTGAAATGAATGGACGTACCTTTTTAAAAGAATTTAGAAAAAATGACCTTACCACTCCTATTATCGTAGTAACCGCATATTCATCTGAACAAGAAAAAGTATTTTGCCTGGATGCCGGTGCGGATGATTTTATCGATAAACCCTTTTCAATAAACGAGCTTCTCGCTCGCATACGCGCCAACCTAAGAAGAACAACCGTACCCGCACAAACTCCAAATTATGCCCTTGAGCAGTTTGGGGATTTATCCATCAACATGGAAACCAAAGAAGTGTGTGTCAAAAATGCGCCCGTTGCCTTAAGAAACCGCGAATATGAAATTCTTGAACTTCTTGCTCAAAACAGAGGATCGCTGGTAACAAAAAAGGAAATCTTGCACACCGTTTGGAAAACCGATGACCCCAAAAAAGCATCGGTGGTTGATGTGCATATGCATAACCTTCGAAAATCCCTTGAAAAACATTCAGACTACCGCTTAATAACCACTGAGTACGGACAGGGATACCGCTTAGAAGCCTCGCCAAAAAATACGCGATAGCGCCAGCCGCATAAAGAACAATGGGGATAAAAAAGCTACACATCAACTTTAAAGATTGGAAAACCAAAATTATCTTTGGCTTTTCGATAACCATTCTTCTCTTTTTCTTTTTAACCTCATGGATTTTGTTTGTGACCTTTCCTAACACCATTAAAGATAGTCACTCTAAAGAAATGCAAACATATGCCGATACCATGGCAGTATCGCTACAGCCTATTTTGGAAAACAACCCTCATGCTAGTAGTGATATTTCTGCCATTTTTTCCAAGGTAAAAGAAACGGCACCATTTGTTTACTACCTTATAGACAGCAGCGAAGTTATTGTTACTAACGCTCAAAATTCTGAAATAACAACTAACGACAAAGCTCTTTCAAAAAATGCCCTACCCCTTAGAAAAAACCAATCACTAAACACAATTTTAAGAGCAAACCTTGCAAATTATTTTTATACCGAAAGCACGATAACAACCTCAAAAGGCACCTACACCCTAATTACTGCAGAACCCTATGATGCGATAAAGCATCAAATAATACCCGCTCAAGTTTTTGGTTTTGGCATTTTGCTCGTGGGAGTTTTTATTGCTTCACTCATAAGTTACTGGAGCTATAACGCTGCTTTTAATTCTGTTAGGCGCGTAGAACGGAGCCTCTATTCCTTCTTGTCTAACTCGAGCCACGAAATGAAAACTCCTGTTGCCAGCATAAAATTGCTTTCAGAATCAATTCTCATCGCCGAAAAACAAAACAAAAGCGACAAGGTCGTCGAATTCACTAACAAAATAATAGGCTCAAGCAATCATCTTGATAAGCTTGTTAGGGACATGCTTACTATCACAAGAACCAATGCGCCCTTTACCACCAGTATTGCGCTTACTCAACAAGAAGAAAAACAAAACCAAACCCAGGTAAGCAAAGCGATAGATAAAGCTGTTGCAGCTTATCGTGACCCTGCAGAAGAAAAGAATCTTGAGCTCAAAACAGCCCTTGACCCCCGTACCAACCAGTGCTTTATACGGCTATCAGAATCTGATTTGCTCTCGATTTTATATAACTTGTTAAGTAATGCTATTGCCTATACCGATGAAGGATACATTCTTGTTGCAACCGAAGTTCTTTCTAAAGAAATCAAGATTTCAATAAGCGATACAGGATGCGGAATACCCAAACAAGAAATCAATAGAATATTTGAGCGCTTTTATCGCGTTGAAAAAACACGCAGTAAGTATCCTCAAGGAACCGGCCTTGGCTTGCCTTTAGTAAGCGGTTTTGTCGCAAAAGCGCAGGGCAAAATACAAATCGAAAGTGAACTTGATAAAG
>CAVJWZ010000056.1:0-9073 GCA_963653545.1 uncultured Eubacteriales bacterium
GGTGTGAATCATACGATAAAGGTGAGTTCCCTAAAGGAGAGAGAACAGTCGGCGGTGTAGTGATGGGGCGTCCTCCACTATCAGCCGAAAAAACAACAACGGTAACGGTAAAAATCCCTATAGGCATGAAAGCCGCTTTAACGTCTAAGGCTGAAAAGCAAGGGGTAACAATGAGTGCCTATGTTCGTAGCATCTTAGCGAATGACATCTTATCTATGCCTTAAGGAGATAGCCATGCAAACACAAGAAACTCAGGTGCTTGAAGCACAAGACACAACAACCGAAGAAAAAGAAAAAGAAAAAAAGAAATTTAGCTTTACTAAGCCCAACATCACCAAAAAGCAAGGTATCTTGATTGGGGTATGCGCAGGTATTGCCGTCCTCATGATAATTGCCGCCATTATCATTTCAGCCACCCGTCCAGGGTATGCAACCGTATACATCAACGCCGAAGGCTACGATTCAGAAACCTCAACTCCTGTCGAACTTACCATCTGGGAAGGGGATTGCACCGAACTTATTAACGATGCCGATAAGAAAAATGACCCTGAATCTAAAACTAAGGTCATCATGGATGCTAATTGCGACTGGGAACTCACCGATTTGGAAGCAGGATTATATACCGCACAAGTGACCGCTGGCCCCATTCTGAAAGACGGCACCATTTATAAAGCAAGCGAAGCGGTAAGTTTTGATTATGACGGCCATACCTATCATTTGGAATTTAACCTTGAAAAGCTTGATTTATCGAAAGCTTCAGCAGATGAAGTAAAACAAGCAACGCAAGCCGCCAAGCAAGCTGCTGAAAAATCAGGAGATGAAACTAAAGCAACAGCAGTAACGACTAATGCAACAGCCGCTATTGCTGCTTCCCCTGCCGCTACCAGTGCTGGGGTATCTGCTCCTGCGGTATCTAGCTCAGGTTCTTCTGATAACGGTTCCTCTAACTCAGGTAGCTCAAGCGCAAGCTCTACCCCTGCAAGCTCTAACTCAGGTTCCTCTAACAGTGGTTCTTCTAATTCAGGCTCCTCTGCTTCAACTCCTGCAAGTTCTAGCTCTTCGAGCAACAGCGGCTCTTCTAGCTCGAGTAGCTCTTCAAGCGGTTCTTCTTCTTCGAGTGCAAGCTCTACCCCTGCTCCTCAGCCTGTTCATACTCATAATTGGGTAGCACAGTACACCACCGAACAAACACCGATTTATGAGGAAAAAAGTGTTCTTGTTTGCAATGTATGTGGCGCGCAGGGTATCGACAGAGAGCATACAAAAGCTCATGCATTAGCAGGAGAAGGAAGTGGAACACACCGTGAATATCCTCAAGTTCTTGTAGGTTACGACACCCAACAAGTACTCACAGGCTATGTTTGCTCAGGGTGCGGTGCGACTAAGTAGTTGCTCAAGGGCTACGCGCTTGATACTGCTCCACCTTACTCAGTGAGCGTAACTACGGGTAAGACTACCCGTGTTAATGGCACTAAGGTATACGATAAACCGCAGAATGACCCTGTAGATATTGTACTTGGTAAATACGATGGTGAGAAAACCTACAGCGGAACCAAGAATTTACCTCAAGGTTCAGCTACCTTAAAAGGTGCACAATTCACGATTTCTTATTACGATGGGCAATATTCAACCGCAGCTGATGCTAAAGCATCGGGTAAAGCTACGAGAACATGGGTATATGCGACCGATGAAGATGGGTTCATTAATGTAGGCACGGATACTCCTATATCAGGGGACGCTTTGTATAAAGATTCACATGGGGAAATTACTTTCCCACTTGGAACCTATCTTATTCAAGAGACTAAAGCGCCTGATGGGTATACGCTCAACAATGAGGTGTTTGTCCGCAACGTTACCTCTGGTGGAGTTACTACCGAAACTGTTAGCACCTACAACACACCCACCGTCCCTGATACGGTAAAACGCGGGGATATTGAGTTTAACAAGATTGTTGGCTCGACTAATAAACGAGAATATGACGGCTTGGGGATATATATGTCGCAAGCCGTCACAACCGTCATAACCGTCATAAAAGAGCGTGAGAAAAAATAAGGAGTAGCAAAAGCTACTCCTTAAACCCCAAGGACAATAAAGACTGAATGTGAGGGAAAAATGAGAAGTTTAACCGAACCTTTGAAACTACTTAAATGTAGTGAAAATCAAGGCAGTTATACGATTGAAGTAGAAAACTTTGAAGGGGGTATCTCTATCGTAGAGATACCAGGAAACATATATGCAGCAATAACTGATTTTCCTGCTAACTCAGTTATTGCGTTGGTTGTAGAGGATAGCGGCGAGGTGTACCGCGTTGTTACCGATGATAGCCAATTCGGATGCTGGGCTGATTGGCACGATTCGCTTTATCTTTAAGTTACAATGCCTTAAGCCAGCAAAGTTCGCTTGTGGGTGGCGCTTTCTTTTTTAAAAGGGGTGTTGCCTATGTATGAAATCTTATTTGCCTTAGCAGCTATTGCTAATATTGGAAGCTTTGCTTTTCAGTTATGGGAATATAAACAAGATAGACGAATGGTAGAGGTAGAAGAAGAAAAGACTGGCGGCAACCAGTCTTTCTAATTCGTTTACCGCGCCGCCCGCTATAGTTAACCGGCTTCGGGCTTTGCTGGTGTTCTTATTTTAGCATTTTTATAAAATATAGGTCAATCAATGGTTGAGTAGACGAGCTAAAAATCCTTTCGATTTTTCCTCGTCTTTTTTAGACGCTTCTAATTGCTCCTGAACCGCTATTGGTTGATTTTGAATAGCGTAAATAAGTGCGTTTTTTGTTAGCTCTTGTTGCTCTTGAAGTTGTTTAGTCTCAGATAATAATTTTTCAATATCTGACTTTTTCGCAAGTGGGTCATTTTTTGCTTTCCAGCCCTCTTCTATCAACTCTTCAACTGCTTTTGTGAGCGTAATATTGTGAGCTTTAGCATAAATTGTAAGTTCTGAATGTCTGACATTTGTCAGACGCACTGTTATGCGTTTTTCTTTCTTTGATTTATCGCTCATGAACTGGTCTTTCTGTGGTTTTGTCTGACAAATGTCAGACACGCTTGTCCGACATTTGTCAGACAAATTTTAGCCGTTATTTACTGCTTTTTTATTCTCTAGCTTTAGCCATTTATTGACGGTTGTAGGAGATACTCCAAGAGCTTTAGCAATTTCTCTCTGTGATGCACCTGGATGTGCTTTTTTGTAGTTGAGAATTAAGTCTTTCTTGGGATAATTTTTGTTTAGACTGCCTTTAGGTCTGCCGGCGTTGTCATACCAATTAGTACCTTTTCTTTTTTGTCGAAAATCGCGTAGTAATCGAGCTTCTTCTAAATGCTCTACCTGTTTTCTTCCTTTTCGAGTTTTATCTTTTTCAATACTGATCCCAGAAAAATAGGTGACTTGTTTAGTGGTAAATCGATGGTAATTTTGCTGCCTAAAAGCTTTTAGGGCTTGGTCTATATCGCTAACAGTGAAGTGATTTGTTTCGTCTGTTGTAAGACCGTCAAAATGATCTAGTAAGCCATAAGCATCATGACGTAGCTCCTCCCATGTAACGGGATTCGGATTCTTTTTTTCGTCATAAGTGGAGCATTTAAGCGCATATATGGCTAAACACATGATGCAGTGGTATCTGTGACCCTCTACGGCTTCTTTGCGTATCCTCTCAAGCCATTTATCGTACACAGCGCGGTTTAGGTGCCATTTGTACTCTTTAAGGCTTCTAGGCGGCTCTCCGTGAAGAATACGGCGATCGTACCAATCTGGATATAACTCTTTAGCTTTAGAGAGCGTTAAACGGTCAGGATCTAGTTCAGGATGAAGCAGTAGTTCAACTTCATTCATGTCTTTTCGCCAGTGCTGCATAACAGGAACGGATGGCTCAAAAGCTAAAAATTGCTCAACTGTCCACTTATCCCCATAACGCCATGCAAGAACAGGAAAATCCTGACTGATAACTTTCTGCGTTTGCTTGTCTACATCAAGCTTACTTCTGCTACCTACGATGCGGTAAGGCTGCACAAGGCCAGAATATTGCCGATCGGTACCTTTGCTCGTATACATATTCCAGCACAAATCAATAAGCGCATGTTTTAGCTTTGCATAGGCTGGCTGTTGATTGGGATAGCAACGAACAGGCTTATTAAACACATAGTAGAGGTGTAGACCTGTACCGCTATTCACTACATAGGTCGGAGTGGGTAAAAAACCGATAGTACATTGATGTATGAGGTCTTTGATCTGCTGAGGATCTACATAGTCAAGATCAACGACAAGAGCATGGATAAAACGTAAATGTTTTAAGTCTTTCTTACCGCCCAAAAATGAACAGGGAGAAACAAACGCAACATTCGTTCTAAGTTTTAAAAGCGTTGCTAGGTCATCGGTAACGTATCTGTTCTTGCGATAGGTCTTACCATCGCGTTTACGGGTATATAAAGCGTTAGCAATTCCCACATATTTGCCATCATGGGGAGCATCAGGGTTGGTCTTAAAAGAATCCTGCAAAAAGCCTTCAGGAAAGATGTCTCTATAGAAATCATAAGTTGACACATCATCCATACCTAACACGGTACACAGAAACCCAACTTTGTTGGCATAACTTAACTTTTGCTCATCTATTGTCTTTATCTCAGACATGACCTATAACCCTATTCAACCTACAACATATACCCACAAGATATAGATACCTCCCGCGCGGCGGCGCGCCGACCGTATAATTATCAATATAATATTATTGTAACAAAATCGGTAAAGAAAAAAGCCACAGATTCCATGACTTTTAACGCGCCCGCGCGGCGCGCGCCGACCGTATAATTGTCTTTCTCTCTACCTGCGCGTGTAGACCTCTCGCCTATGCGCCACGTCGACCACGATGACGACGAGCTTGTCGTTCTCGATGTCGCACAGGATTCGATAGTCACCAACCCGATAGCGCCACACACCCGCAAGGTTGCCCGTGAGGGCTTTTCCTCTGCTTCTCGGGTCTTCGAGCTTCGCTATCTCCGCAAGCTCGCTCCTAATCCTTTGCGCCGTCTGCTTGTCCATTTTCCGAAGAGCGCGAAACGCCTTCTCGGAGACTTCAATCGTCCAAGCCAAGCATCTCACCGACCTCGTTGAGGGTGTAGGTTTTCAAGCGCCCCGCGCGATAGTCCTCTATGTCCTTGAGAATCCCGTACTCATACTCGAGCCGGTCGATAGCTTCTTCCAAAGCTGCGTTCACATAGAAGCTCCTCGACCTGCCTGTGTCTTTCGCCAGCCTGCTATAACGCTCGTTCAGGTCGGTTGGAATCCTCATCGAAGTGACTGCTGTAGCCATGATGCACCTCCCTATCGGTAATACAAGTACTACTATAACACATCATCGAAGGTTCGGTCGTTGGTTTCTAGCCGTCCTGACTTTTCTACCACACAAAAAAGCGCCAGCGTCTTTCTCGTCCTGTCTAAGCCAGCGGCTTGCAAGCGTCTCACGTTGGCTTGTTTAAGGGACAAAGAACCCCTTAAACAAGCTCTCAGAGCCTCAGAGAGAGCATGAGAAGTGAGGTATGTTGATAGCTTTTTTCTTTTGCGTAATTTAGGCAAAAGTTAAAAAAGGTACCAACATACGCCGCTTGCGACATGAGTTGACATTTGGTCTAAATCATCAACCAAACGGTAAAAGTGCAGGTCAGAAGGTTTACCAAATGGTAAAAGCCCTGTTCAGAGTATGATTTTGTTTTTAGAGCTGAAAAAGGCTCTAAAAACACCTTGAAAGCGGCCAAAGACCCGAAACAAAAAAGTACTAACACTCGAGAGTGTTAGTACTTTTTTTCCCTGCACCGTTTTTAACCGCCCAAGGGCGGTTTTTCGCCGTGTTGGTTCTATTTTTGGGCGGTATTTGACGGTTTTACCCCGTTTTGCACTGTTTTCATGGGCGGCTTTTAACGGTTTTCAGCACCTTTTGTGTAATACGCTTTTTGAAGTGATTTAGAGCTGCAATAAAACGGAACAAACCCTACTAACACTCTCGAGTGTTAGTACCTTTTATTCACGGCACTTTTAGTGCTTTTATGGGTGCTGCAAAGTGCTTCTTGGGTGCTTTTAAGTGCCGTTTATATACAAATTCATGGGTGCCTTAAAGTGCTTTTCAGCACCTTTTTTGTCATACACTTTTTTGGCAATTTTTTAGCAAGAAAAAATTACGGGGTCATTTTGACCCCGTTCGCCTATCAGGGGTTTTGTTTAAAAACCCCCCTTTTCGGCACGCCGAAAATGGCAGTATAGCTACTCTGTAGCGTGGCTTGTATTACAAGCCCTATCCTGAAAAATTTTCACGGCGCTCAAAACCGTCCTGGACTTAACTAACGGCGAGAGAAATTTAAGCTTATTTTAGGCTTAAATTTGACATTACGACAAAACTTTTGTATACTTTTGTCGTACCGAAAACAGAAAGAAAATAATGTTTCCTGAAATACATCAAAATGCACTAAAACATCTATCCCGAGAAGAAGTACTTTCGGCATGGGCATCCATCACAAAATGCATTCAACGCGAAAGCGATCATGAGCCACCGCGTTGGCTTTGTGTTGGATGGTTGTCAGACGGACGATCAGTTGAGTTAATAGCGGTAGAGACAATCAATGGCTGGCTTATTATTCACGCAATGTCACCTGTGCAACAAAAATTCTCAAAAGAAATTGCTCGTACTGAAAGGAGAGCAAAATGACCTATATCGCAGCCAATGGGCAAGAAATAACAGAAGATATGATTAACACTTGGTGTGAATCATACGATAAAGGTGAGTTCCCTAAAGGAGAGAGAACAGTCGGCGGTGTAGTGATGGGGCGTCCTCCACTATCAGCCGAAAAAACAACAACGGTAACGGTAAAAATCCCTATAGGCATGAAAGCCGCTTTAACGTCTAAGGCTGAAAAGCAAGGGGTAACAATGAGTGCCTATGTTCGTAGCATCTTAGCGAATGACATCTTATCTATGCCTTAAGGAGATAGCCATGCAAACACAAGAAACTCAGGTGCTTGAAGCACAAGACACAACAACCGAAGAAAAAGAAAAAGAAAAAAAGAAATTTAGCTTTACTAAGCCCAACATCACCAAAAAGCAAGGTATCTTGATTGGGGTATGCGCAGGTATTGCCGTCCTCATGATAATTGCCGCCATTATCATTTCAGCCACCCGTCCAGGGTATGCAACCGTATACATCAACGCCGAAGGCTACGATTCAGAAACCTCAACTCCTGTCGAACTTACCATCTGGGAAGGGGATTGCACCGAACTTATTAACGATGCCGATAAGAAAAATGACCCTGAATCTAAAACTAAGGTCATCATGGATGCTAATTGCGACTGGGAACTCACCGATTTGGAAGCAGGATTATATACCGCACAAGTGACCGCTGGCCCCATTCTGAAAGACGGCACCATTTATAAAGCAAGCGAAGCGGTAAGTTTTGATTATGACGGCCATACCTATCATTTGGAATTTAACCTTGAAAAGCTTGATTTATCGAAAGCTTCAGCAGATGAAGTAAAACAAGCAACGCAAGCCGCCAAGCAAGCTGCTGAAAAATCAGGAGATGAAACTAAAGCAACAGCAGTAACGACTAATGCAACAGCCGCTATTGCTGCTTCCCCTGCCGCTACCAGTGCTGGGGTATCTGCTCCTGCGGTATCTAGCTCAGGTTCTTCTGATAACGGTTCCTCTAACTCAGGTAGCTCAAGCGCAAGCTCTACCCCTGCAAGCTCTAACTCAGGTTCCTCTAACAGTGGTTCTTCTAATTCAGGCTCCTCTGCTTCAACTCCTGCAAGTTCTAGCTCTTCGAGCAACAGCGGCTCTTCTAGCTCGAGTAGCTCTTCAAGCGGTTCTTCTTCTTCGAGTGCAAGCTCTACCCCTGCTCCTCAGCCTGTTCATACTCATAATTGGGTAGCACAGTACACCACCGAACAAACACCGATTTATGAGGAAAAAAGTGTTCTTGTTTGCAATGTATGTGGCGCGCAGGGTATCGACAGAGAGCATACAAAAGCTCATGCATTAGCAGGAGAAGGAAGTGGAACACACCGTGAATATCCTCAAGTTCTTGTAGGTTACGACACCCAACAAGTACTCACAGGCTATGTTTGCTCAGGGTGCGGTGCGACTAAGTAGTTGCTCAAGGGCTACGCGCTTGATACTGCTCCACCTTACTCAGTGAGCGTAACTACGGGTAAGACTACCCGTGTTAATGGCACTAAGGTATACGATAAACCGCAGAATGACCCTGTAGATATTGTACTTGGTAAATACGATGGTGAGAAAACCTACAGCGGAACCAAGAATTTACCTCAAGGTTCAGCTACCTTAAAAGGTGCACAATTCACGATTTCTTATTACGATGGGCAATATTCAACCGCAGCTGATGCTAAAGCATCGGGTAAAGCTACGAGAACATGGGTATATGCGACCGATGAAGATGGGTTCATTAATGTAGGCACGGATACTCCTATATCAGGGGACGCTTTGTATAAAGATTCACATGGGGAAATTACTTTCCCACTTGGAACCTATCTTATTCAAGAGACTAAAGCGCCTGATGGGTATACGCTCAACAATGAGGTGTTTGTCCGCAACGTTACCTCTGGTGGAGTTACTACCGAAACTGTTAGCACCTACAACACACCCACCGTCCCTGATACGGTAAAACGCGGGGATATTGAGTTTAACAAGATTGTTGGCTCGACTAATAAACGAGAATATGACGGCTTGGGGGTATATATGTCGCAAGCCGTCATAACCGTCATAAAAGAGAAAAAAATAAGGAGTAGCAAAAGCTACTCCTTAAACCCCAAGGACAATAAAATATATGCGCAAATTTTGCTTGTATCGCAAAAAGTAAGTTGTTAGAATGAAAACACCAGCAAAGCCCGTGGTTGTAAGTTAGGTCGGGTGGCGCGGTGAAATTTTTAAGGAGCCAGTTACCGCTGGCTCTTCTTGTTTTTCTCCTTTGCCAATCGTTTTTTATGTTTAAATTCTCGCCACAATTCAAGCAAAAAACTTGCTATTGTGGCGACCGCTGCTGCGGCAAATAGAAATTTATCCATAGGC
>CAVJWZ010000057.1:0-9047 GCA_963653545.1 uncultured Eubacteriales bacterium
ACTGCTACCACAAAGCTTTCAAACTATAAGTTACCCGATACCAAGCCAACTAAAGGTTTCACTATCACAAAGGCGCTCATTACTGTCTCTGGTATTACAGCAAACGAAAAACCGTATGATGGCAACACCAATGCAACTTTGATCTGTACCAATGCACAGCTTACTGGCCTTGTTGCAGGCGAGAAACTCTCGGTAACTGCAACAGGAACCTTTGACAATGCCGATGGCAACGGTAAAGATGTTGGAACAAACAAAACCGTTAATATCTCAGATCTTACGCTAACTGGTGATGATAATGTTCTCGCCAACTATGAGTTAGCAACAACAGGGCAGCAAGAAACCACAACAGCAAATATCACCGCTAAGCCAGTTGGTATTACTTGGGGAAGCACTACCTTCACCTACAACACCGAAGACCAAGCTCCAACAGCTACGGTAAATAAAGACGATATTATTACCGGAGATACGGTTGACACGTCTCTTACGATCACAAAAGATGGCACAGTATCAACTAGTATCAATGCTGGAAGCTACACAGCAACTGCTTCTCTTGCCAATTCCAACTACAAGATCTCCGATTCCTCAGAGGCTTCTAAGGACTATACAATCGAAAAACTCGATTTATCTGATACAACCGTAAATGCTAAAGTCACCGTTGATCCTGCAGTAGTGGCATACGACCCAACAAAGAGCTATACCGCAAACGTAACGAAAGTAACGGTAACCATTGATGGAGGAACCGTAACACTAGCAGAAAACACTGATTATACGGTTACTACCCCAGAGAAAGTACGTACTAAAACCAATGAAGGAACTTACGAAGTTGTTGTAACTGGTGCAGGCAACTTTAAAAATACTGCAAAAGGTACCTGGAAGATTTCTAATGATCTCTACACCATCGTCTATCACGGAAATGGTGCCAGAACTGCTGCTGGTGAAGATACTACCTATCAGCTTTGTGATCCGTCCTCAGGAGACACTCTCAATGCCAATGAATTCAAACAGGATGGTAAAACCTTTAAGTTTTGGACGGTAGGTACTAAAGATTCAGGCACCATTACTGACGATAACGCTAAAACTACTAACACCTATCTTGATGAATACAGCTTTACAAGCGCTTTTGAGGGTGCAACCAAAGGTTCTGAGGTACATCTCTATGCTTATTGGGGAGATGATAGTATTGGTGACGTTTGGACCAATACTGCCAATGCAGCGGATCCTCTTGTTGGTGATACGATAAACAGTCAAACCGTCATTGTGAATAACAAAACAAATGGGGACTTCTGGTCAACTTTATATAACAACGGTAGTGACACTAATCATCTCTATACCTATTGGAATGGAACCGAAGCTGACCCTGTTAAGTTTGCAAACCGCTTTGTAGAATTCCGTATCATCCAGGTAGGAGCACATGATAGTGACGGCTCTACCGTAACCTTCATGGCGACGCATGGGCTACCTATGCTACAGAAAATGAATACTAGTAACACTAACGCAGGTGGTTGGACTGGTTCTGATATGTATAAGACTGTATTCAGCCAGGGTAGCAGCACTGAAGGCTACGTAGCAACTGGTCTATCTGGTCTTAAAGATGTCGTTGTTACCTCTGTCGTTAAGAAATCAGCGGCTGGCAACAAGACCGATGGCTGGACTGAAGCTATTTCTACTGACGCTTTTTGGCTGTTATCTTATAGTGAGATTACAGGAGGGACAGGTGATGGTAATGCCTTCAAAAATGAAGGCTCTCAGTATGCTTGGTTTAACGGTAAAGTGTCTGACTCAGGGACAACGAAGATATGCAATGCCATTAAAGCTATAGGCGCAAACCGCGGCCGTTCTAACTACTACCCGGATTGCGGGCTCCGTTCGCCTGATCTGCTCTACAACGATTCCTTCGGTGTGGCGTACTATAACGGCAGCCTTGACCGCAGCTACAGCGCCAACTACGGTCTTGGCGTTGTCCCCTGCTTCTGCTTCTAATCAGGTAATCACAAAAGGAGAGGGCACGAAAATACTCTAGAAGCAGAGTGCTTGCTTGTAAGTGGACAAGAGAGCGAAAGAATAGTGTTATAAGGTTCGCGCTGTTGCGCTTTGAGCGTAACAGCGCGACATTTGTTGAGATCTTTGCCTGATCACGAACGAGTTTCGTTATTGTTTGAGATTTTTTGCTGATGTTTAGAATGATCAGTCTAAGCATAGTTACGGATGATAGTGCCAACTCTCCAAAAACTTTACGCCGTCGATTCAAATCCGCATGATTATCTACGATTGGTTTCTTTAGTACAATATGCGTATTAATATAGTCCGCTTGCTATACTTCTCATGGGTATAACAAGGGTTTACGCATGATGCAAGGAGAAATACATGGATTGTCTCAAGCTTTTTAATCAGTGGCGCGATTGCGTGTCGGATCCCACGTTAAAAGCTGAACTAGATGAAATGGCACAATCAAACGATACAGCTCGTATAGAAGATGCCTTTTATCAAACCCTTGAGTTTGGTACGGCTGGTTTGCGAGGAGTGTTGGGTGCGGGCACAAACCGAATGAACATCTATACGGTAGGACAGGCAACACAGGGAATTGCAAATTACCTTACCTCGCTTTCAGGCTCTGAGCACCGCGTTGCAATCTGCTATGATTCACGCATCAATTCAGAGTTGTTTGCGCGCTATAGTGCTGCGGTTTTGGCAGCTAATGGTATTGCAGCATTTATTTATCCTCGTCTTGAGCCAACACCTGCGCTTTCATTTGCTACGCGCTATCTTGCTTGCGATATTGGAATCAACGTTACCGCAAGTCATAATCCAAGCGAGTATAACGGTTATAAAGTTTATGGTCCTGATGGATGCCAAATCACTTCTGAGATGGCAGATGCTATTACCGCATCCATTGCTTCGGTGGACATCTTCAACGACGTTAAAACCATGGATTTCGATCAAGCGCTAACCTGCGGGCTTGTTTCGTTTATTGCTGAAGAAGTGCTTGATGCATTTTTAGATGCGGTGTATGAGCAGAGTGTTTATGATGAGAGCCCTGAGAAGCTCAAACTTGTTTATACGCCGCTTAACGGTACGGGGCTTGAGTGCGTTTCTCGCATTTTAGAGCGCATTGGCGTTACGGATATTCATGTGGTTGAGCAACAAGCCAATCCTGATGGTAATTTTCCTACCTGCTCATACCCTAATCCAGAAAACCGCGATGCGCTTGAAAAAGGAATTGAGCTTTGTGAAAAGGTGCACCCTGATTTACTTCTTGCTACCGACCCCGATGCTGATAGGGCAGGCATAGCAGTTAAAGATAATGATGAGTATCAATTGCTTTCAGGTAATGAAGTGGGAGTGTTGCTCCTTGATTTTATTTGCCGAATGAAGCGCAAAACCAACACTATGCCAGCAAATCCTGTTGCTGTTACCACCATTGTTTCCACCTCGTTGGTGGATAGCATTGCGCGTACCTATGATGTGGAAGTTCGCCGCGTTTTGACGGGCTTTAAATATATTGGTGGCGTTATTGCTGATCTTGAAAAAGAGGGGCATCCTGAGCGCTTTATCTTTGGTTTTGAAGAAAGCTATGGGTATTTGGCAGGCACTCATGCACGCGATAAAGATGCTATTGTGGCAAGCATGCTTATTTGTGAAATGGCGGAGTATTATCGCTTGCGTGGTAAAAATCTCTATCAAGCTATGCTCGATATATACAAAACATACGGATATCACCACAACCGTACCTTATCCTTTGCATTTAAAGGGGTAGCGGGTGCTCACAAAATGGCTGATATTATGGCGAAGTTTCGCTCAAGCGCTCCAAATACTATTGGGGGGCTTGCGGTTGAGTCGGTCGTTGACTATGAAAAGGGAGTGGGCTCGCTTCCTCTGGCAAATGTGATTGAATTTGTGTTGGAAGGCGGAAACAAGGCTATTGTTCGCCCGAGCGGCACTGAGCCAAAAATCAAAGTTTACCTTTTTTCTGTTGGCGAAACCGCAGATGAAGCAATAAAAATTGCTGATGCAATGAGCGTTGATATGTCTGGGCGTATGGAATAATGGCAAGCGAGCACAATTCATATTCTCTTATTTCAGTTGATCGGGCAAAGGAAGACGAGAGCAATCATGCATCGAGTGCGTCTGTCAAAGAACAGCAGCCAAGCAATGTTTCTTCAGAAGTTTCTCATGCATCTGAAACATCTCATGCGGCTGCGTCTAAAATCGAGTCAGTTGATGATGCAGCAAAGTTGCTCGACGATGCGGTAAAACGAGAGATTCAAGAGCAACTTGGAGAAGGCCCCGATGTTCCTTTTGCGCGCATGCGGGTTGTTATTATTGTTGCTCTTATTCTCTTTATACTTGCCTTTGGTGTATATTTTGCTTTTGTAATGTAAACAACGGAGTTCTTGATGGAAGAAAAAGAACATCGAGGTCGAATTTCTTTTACGGAGTATTCGGATCGCTTGCGCAACTCAAGAAGGATTCGTGTTGCCTTTATTGGGACAGTTGTTGTTTTATGCGCTTTCGTAATTGCTGCTGTGGTGTTACTTGTTTTGTTTTTTGATGCCGCTTCGCATCCTACGGTAAAAACGTCTGCCCAAGATGATGCTGCACTTCTTTTGAAGGAAACGCACGATACGCAAACCACTCGCGCTTCTTCTGAGGCGGTTGATCTTGTTTCGCTCATTGGTCTATCACGCACGGAGGCTTTGTCAAAAATTGGCAGGGGAGCGGTAGTTGAAGCGCAAACAAATATTGATGATGGTGGTTTAAAAACCGATTTGTCACTGTCGCTTACCGATGAAAAAGGCGATGATCTTTCAGGTACTCCTTCTGCCTCTATAAAGCTTGATGCAGCGGATAAAGTTGGTGCTGCTACCTATAGCGCTCCTTTAGATGCGCTTGGGTTTGGGCAAATTTCTTTTGTTGATGCAGTCTCAAAATATAACGTTGTTGATAAGGTTTTATCTTCTGTTGGCATCTCTAATTATGATGCGACAGCCCTTGTTTTGCCTGATCACAAAGAGTATTCAACCTATGAGTCTGATAACAAAACGCTCAAAACAGAAACCTATACGTTTTCTGGCACTTCCGAGCAAGAAGAAGGCTTATTTTCTTGGACGGCAACGCTTCATTATGATTATGCCGAAGCCAACAAAACAAGCAATCTTGCTAATACGGTGAGAAAAATTAGTGTTTCTATTCGCAAACTCTAAGTTTTGTGATACTATTTGCTGGCTGTAAAACAAGCGGGGCTTATGCCTCCACCTGGTTTGGCGCTTTGAGTTGCTAATGGGTCACATGAATATGTTTGCTTGATGTAAGGAGCAAGGTGTGGCCTGCAATGCGTTTGCAGGTTTTTTGTTTTCAGCGTTTAGTAAGGATGCAACACGGCAGCGTGTTATGCATATATGGTTCGTGCATGGTAGCACCAAAGAATTATGAAAAGGAGGTGGGCACCATAGCAGCTCAAGAACCAAGGCTTAATGAGGAAATTAGAATCAAAGAGTGTCGTTTGATTGGCTACGATGGCTCTCAAATGGGTATTTACCCTATCGAGCAGGCTCAGCGTATTGCCGATGATGAAGGCTATGATTTGGTTGAAATTGCACCTCAAGCACAGCCTCCGGTATGTCGTATTATGGACTACGGAAAGTTCAAATATGACCAGGCCATTAGAGCAAAACAGGCTCGTAAAAATCAAAGCAAAGTTGAAACAAAAGAGATGAAGTTTCGTCCCAAAATTGATGTGGGCGATTATGCCACCAAAAAGAAGCATGTTCTTCGTTTTTTGGCGGCGGGTTCAAAGGTTAAGATCACCATTATGTTCAGAGGGCGCGAAATGTCGCACCCAGAGCTAGGACTGAGCATTTTAGAGCGTTTGGCTGATGATCTTAAAGACGTTGCGGTTATTGAAAATCAACCCAAGATGGAAGGCCGCAACATGCATATGCTTATTGCTCCGTTACCTACAGCGGTGAAAAAGAAGAAAGACGAACAAGGAAAGGAAAACTAATGCCTAAGATGAAAACTCATTCCGGTACCGCAAAACGCTTTCGCGTAACCGGTTCTGGCAAAATTATGCGTTCCAAAGCTTACAAGAGTCACATCATGACCAAGAAAAGCCAAAAGCGCAAGCGTAATTTCCGTCACGACACTCAAGTTGCATCTGCCGACAACAAAGTTGTTGCACGCAATCTTGGTCTTCGATAGTAAGAGGAGGAAGCTAATATGCCTCGTGTAAAACGCGCAGTATCTGCTCATAAAAAGCGCCGTACCGTTTTAAATCGTGCTAAGGGTTACTACGGTGCAAAATCTCGTTCTTATCGTGCTGCTAAAGAGCAGGTTCAACATTCGCTTCAGTATGCATACCGCGACCGTCGCAACAAAAAGCGTGAAATTCGTCGTCTTTGGATTACCCGTATCAATGCTGCTGCTCGTATCAATGGTCTTTCTTATTCTGTTTTTATGAACGGTCTTAAAAAGGCTGGCGTAGAACTTGATCGTAAAGTTTTGGCTGATATGGCGGTTAATGATCCTCAAGCATTTGCTTCTCTTGTTGAGGTTGCTAAAAAAGCGCTCTAATTGCTCCAATACTCGCTTAATAGTTTTTGAGCATAGTAAAAGACCTCTGGTGTGGTTAGCGCCAGGGGTCTTTTTCAAACTTTTCAAACAGTTGAGGGCTTTCTCTATAGTTAAAAGTTACATCAGAAGGTATCGTGTTACTATACACTCGTTATATGAGAGAAAGGAATTTCATGAAGGTCGAAACGATCAATGAAATTGATGGCGATGTTGAACTGCGCATTACCGCAAGTGCGCCTGAGGTCGATAAAGCTTTTGATGATGGGCTGCAGCTTTTTATTGAGCAGTATGAAATTGAAGGCTCCGAGGAAGAGGCTCCTGTTCAGCGTATTTATAAAGCATTGGGTGCTGAAGAGGGCAGAGATGCTATTACTTCTGCGGTAATTAGTTTTTTGCTTCCGTTTGCCCTTGAGCATGAAGAAATTATTCCTATGACTTCTTCAAATGTTAATGCCGAGTCTGACCCCAAACAGGGTGAGCCCTTTACCTTTAGTGTCACGGTGTTACCTAAGCCAGAATTTGAGTTGAGCGATTATTCTTTAGTAGAGGTTAGTGTTCCTGCGCGTGGCGAGGTAACAGAAGCCGATATTGATATGCAGGTGCATATGCTTGCTCATGAGTTTGCTACGGTTAAAGTTGATCCGGAATCAGGTGAGGAAGAAATCATCGAGCCTGAGGTAACTGATGAATGGGTTAAAAACACCCTTCAGGGAACGGGAGTTGAAAGCGTTGAACAGTTGCGAAAGCAGTTCCGTGAAACTTCAGAGCGCGTTAAAGATGAACAATTTGAGAATGCTAAAATGTCTGCCATCATGGTTGAGTATGCTAAGCGTTTTACGGGCGAAATCTCAGATAAAATGACGGCTGCCATGACTGACGATATGTACGAGGCATTCAAGACAGAAATTGCCAACGAAGGCATGTCGTTGATGGATTTTATGCTCCAGCAAAAAACCGATGAAAAGCAAATTCGCGCATCGTTAGCAGCTCAGGCAGAAAATCAACTTATTCAAGGATTTGTTTTGGACGCAATTTTCCGTCATCACAAACTTAAGCTTGAACTTCCCGATTTAATGAGTGCTCTTGGCAGCCTTGCTCCCGGTAATGAAGAAGATGCGTTTGAGGCGATGCAAAAAACAGGGCGTGTTTTTCTGCTTAAAGAAGGTGCTTCACGTATGAAGGCTGCAAATTGGCTGGTAGAAAACTCAACGATCAATATTATTGAATAGCATGGATAGGCGCATTACCTCAATTTATGATTCGGTAACCTATGAAAGCCGCTATTTGCTAAGAGAAGATTTTCCGGGCATTTTTCATAGTAGTTTTTGTATCGATGGGTTTCCCTTGGCAAAGCGGCTTGATCTTTTTGCCGTTGTTGAGCCTGGCGTGAAGGCCCTCTTCTTTGACGTAGGAAAAGAAGAACTTTGCGGTACGGAGGCGCTTGATCGCATTGTTGAGGAATATAACATCCCTTGGTCTGCGGTAGAAATTGTTATCTCGCATTTCCATGATGATCATGATGGATGTTTGCAATATTGCGTCGATAAAGGGGTAACGCGCGTCTTTCATGGGCCGCGCGTTGCTTATTCAGATGAGCGCAAACATACCTTTTTACAGCGCTCGGGTATAGCAAAAAATTCTGATAATGATTTAGAGGTTTACTCCGAATTTTTCATGCAAAAAAACCGCTTTAGTTCAGAGGTTGAAGCGGTTTTGCAAGAAGTTGAAGAGGGTAGCGTTTTTTCTATCGCGGGGTATAACTTTGAGGTTGTTTATACTCCTGGCCATACTCCCGAACATATTTCTTTATATGAGCCAAATAAAAAAATTATGTTTGCAGGAGATTTTGTTTTAGATGCAGCACCAGGAGTTATGCAATTTATTCCTTGCGCACATATGCTTGAACAATATTTAGATAAGCTCACTTGGACAAAGCAGGCTAACCTGCAGGCCTTATTTATGAGCCATCATAGAGCGCTGTTTTCAACAGAAGAAATAAATGCACTTATTGGCAAACAGATTGCGTCATACGATCACTCTTTGCATAAGGTTATTGCGCAGTTTTCGTTTGGGGAATGGCTTGATGCTTACGAGGTGGCATGCCGCTATTGTTCTAGTTATACTGGGGGGTTGCAAGGTTTGGCCAGCAATCCACGTATTCGGAAGATAACCAATATGTACGCTTATTTAGATTGTTTAGAAGGTCGAGGGTTTTTGAAAAAAAAGATCTCTACCGATGGAAGAGAAGTGTATTTTTTGGTATAGCTTGCGTGCTTTGTTTTGGTATGAGTGATACGGGGTGTCTTTTTGACGAAGCAAGTTTTTTGCCGGCAGTAGTCACGCGTAACGCGTAATGGTTGAGGAAATACCCGTTTAGGTATTGCATCATTTTTGTTATCCCATATAATAACTACTTGCGCCTGGTGGGTATAGTTCAGTTGGCTAGAATGCCAGATTGTGGCTCTGGAGGTCGTCGG
>CAVJWZ010000058.1:0-8553 GCA_963653545.1 uncultured Eubacteriales bacterium
GTTATTTTACGGGATTAAAGAAGAAATTGTCAATAAGGCGTGTTTTGCCAATGCGTACTGCAATGGCGCAGAGTACCTCTTCATTGATGGTTTCTACTGGTTTTACGGCATCGGTGCTTACTAATTCTACATATTCAGGCTGAGCCATAGGCTCTTGGGCGAGCATATCTACAACCGCTTTTTTAATGGTTGAAGCATTGCGCTCGCCAGCTTCGCAAAGTTCTTTTCCACATTTAAGGGCGCGACTTAAAATAACTGCTGCTTTGCGCTCTTCATCATTTAAATAGGTGTTACGTGAACTTTTGGCCAGTCCGTCATCTTCGCGAATAATGGGGCAACCTATAACTTCAAGCCCAAAATTAAGATCGCGAACCATACGGCGTACCACAAGAAGCTGCTGAGCATCCTTTTGCCCAAAGTAGGCGCGATCGGGGGTGACGATATTAAAAAGCTTGCCCACTACGAGGCAAACGCCATCAAAATGTACAGGGCGGCTTTTTCCGCAAAGTTCTTCGGAAATATCTGCCATATGAATGGTGGTACTGCGATTGGGATAATACATTTCTTCAGGTGTTGGATGAAAAATCAGAGAAGCACCAGCTTCTTCGCATTTTTGCTGGTCGCGTGCTAAATCGCGCGGATAGCTTTCCAGGTCTTCATCTGCACCAAATTGTGTTGGGTTAACAAAAACGCTTACCACAACACGGTCGTTATCAGCCGCCGCCTGTCTGATTAAGCTCTGGTGGCCTTCATGTAAAAAGCCCATGGTGGGAACAAGCCCCACGCTCAAGCCCGAAGAGCGCCATTCGGCAACGCGTTTGCGCACTTCAGCAATAGTTTCAACGGTTTCCATTATCAGTATCTCTCCTTATCTTTTGCGCATGTTGCGCCTGTTCTCAATGGGTTGATGGCTTAGATGATGGTTTCTGAGCCTTTAGTAAAGCTTCTCTAAAACATCATCGTCGATTTTAAAGGTGTGCTCCTGTGCAGGAAACGATGAATCTTGAACAGCAGCGCAATATTCTTGAACTGCCTGCTTGATTATTGTGCCAACATCGGCAAATTTACGAACGAATTTTGGCGTAAAATCGTCGTACATACCAAGCATGTCTTGATATACCAAAACCTGACCATCGCATCCAGCTCCTGCCCCAATACCGATGGTTGGAATGGATACTTTTGAGGTAACGAGTTCTGCTAATTTAGCAGGAACGCATTCAAGCACCACGGCAAAAGCGCCGGCGGCTTCTATCGCTTGAGCGTCTTCGATGATTTTGCGGGCAGCTTCTTCGCTTTTGCCTTGCACCTTAAAGCCACCAAAGGCGTTGATCGATTGAGGAGTGAGCCCAATGTGCCCCACAACAGGGATAGATGCGCGCGTCATCGCTTCGATTTCGGGGCAAAACGCCGCTCCTCCTTCAAGCTTTACGGCAGTTGCCCCCGCTTCTTTTATAAAGCGACCAGCATTTTCTACTGCCTGCTGCACAGAAAGATGATACGACATATAGGGCATGTCGCCTACAATAAGGGCATTTTGTGCACCGCGAACAACCGCTTTGGTATGGTGGATCATATCGTCCATTGTTACGGGGAGGGTGCTGTCGTAGCCGAGCATGGTCATTCCGAGCGAATCACCAACGAGCATGCTGTCTACGCCTGCCTCATCAAACAGTTTAGCGGTTGAATAATCATAGGCGGTAAGCATGGTGAGCTTCTTGCCTTGCTTTTTTGCATCTTTAAAGGTTGTGACGGTTGTTTTCATGATGTCTCCTTATGTGATGTATTGGGTGATGGTTTGTTGGGCGGTTTGGCGTTACCGTAAATCATTCCAAGCATCGTAGGTACGTTCTGGATGTTTTTCTTTGGCAATACCAACAAGCGTTTTTGTAAGAGCACGATAGAGATTGGCTGAATCTGAATCGAGAGATTCAAGATGAGCTTCAACAGTTGCTTTGTCGTTGCGCTCTACCGGGCCTGTTAACGCTGCCGCAGCGCCGCTTTTGCAAAAGGTTTCAATATTTCCTGTAATCAATGGCTCGAGCGCACAGCGTGCCTCACGTTCAGAAAAACCGCAGGTTGAAAGGATTTTTACCGCCGTATCAAGCGGGGCTAAAACAAGATTGCTCGCAAAAACCGCTGCGGCATGGTAGCGCGTTTTGTCGTTTGCTTGCATGAGGTGAACAGTATTACCAAGCTTTTTAAGCAATTTGCTTACGACATCAACAGCTTGTGCGCCGCCTTCGAGCGAAAAATGAGCTGTTGAGAGTTGCTTGTGGGCGGTTTGCGCATCCCCAAAAGCCAGCAGAGGATGGGCGGAGCAAACGGATGCCTTATACGTTGCGGCTCCTTCAAAAATTGTCGAAGCAACACAACCGCTTAAATGAGCAACAATTTTTCCTTCTAAAGAAAGATTACCCGCATCGCAAGCGCGGCAAAGTTCATGCCAAACGCTCGATAGTGCTCCGTCTGAAGTTGAAATAAAAATGAGATCGCTAGCGCAAGCTAGCTCTTGCGCGCTTGAGAAACAGCGCGAGCGTGTCAAAGCTGCAGCCTTTTCGGCCGAGAGCTTTGTTTTGCTGGCATAGCCAACCACCGATTGTTGGTGGTTTTCAAGATATCGCCCCAGTGCGGTTCCTGCTTTGCCAGCGCCAATGAACCCAATGTTCATGACGTTCCTTTCATGCAAACACGCAAACAGCAACAGGTAAAGGTGGCGTTTGCATGTTTTGCGGTACGGTTCTCTTGAAATTAAGAGATATCGTCCAGTTGCGGATACTTTAATACCACCAGACCAACAGGTCAACCTTATTTTTCATTATCAGCGCTTATAGAATGAGTTTGAGGGGTTTGGTGAGGGGTTGTCGTATATCGAGAACGGATTTGAGGGGGCTAACGTATACCGTGCGCATCTTGTACGCACGGTACGAGCGATAGCTTTGGCATTAGTGCTGGCGATAATGGGTAAGAAATTCTTCTAAGTTTGTCATACATTCTGAAAGAACCTCAATGCGAGGCAGATAAACTACGCGGAAGTGATCGGGCTGTTTCCAATTAAAACCTTTACCCGGCACAATAAGGATTTTCTTTTCGTGGAGTAAATCAAGAGCGAATTTTTCGTCATTGGTAATATTGAAGCGTTTGGTATCAATTTTTGGGAAGATATAAAAGCCACCTTTGGGCTTTACCGCACTAATCCCCGGAATGCTGTTGAGTGCTTCGTATACATATTCGCGCTGTTCGTAAACGCGTCCTCCGGGAATAACATACTCTTGAACGCTCTGATGGCCCCAAAGTGCGGTTTGAACAATGGACTGAGCAGGAACATTAGAGCAAAGGCGCATGTTTGAGAGCATGTCGATACCCAAAATAAAGTCGCGGGCGCAATGTTTGTTGCCCGAAAGCACCATCCAGCCAATGCGATATCCCGCAATCATATGAGATTTAGACAAGCCGCTAAAGGTAATGCAGAACAAATCGGGTGCCAAGCTTGCAATAGAGGTATGTTCTTCGCCGTCCATGATAAGGCGGTCGTAAATTTCGTCAGAAAAAATCATGAGTTGATGTGCTCGGGCAACTTCAACAATTTCTTGAAGAACTTCACGAGGGTACAGGGCGCCAGTGGGATTGTTGGGGTTGATGATAACAAGGGCTTTGGTGCGTGGGGTAATCTTGCGTTTAATGTCGTCGATGTCGGGGTACCACCCGGTTGCCTCATCGCAAACATAATGAACAGGGTTGCCGCCCGCAAGGGTTGCGCATGCGGTCCAGAGCGGATAATCAGGGCTTGGGATAAGAATTTCATCTTCGTTATCCAAAAGTGCCTGCATACACAAATTAATAAGCTCGCTTACGCCATTGCCCGTATAGATGCTATCCATATCAACGTTTGGTAGCCCTTTGATCTGGGAATACTGCATAATGGCCTTGCGTGCAGAAAACAAGCCTTTTGAATCGCTGTATCCTTCACAATCGGGCAGTTGTTGGCGCATGTCAGAAACTACCTCATCGGGCGTGCGAAATCCAAAGGGCGCAGGGTTTCCTATGTTGAGCTTAAGGATGCGCATGCCTTGCCGCTCCATACGAGCCGCCTCATCAACAACAGGGCCGCGAACATCATACAAAACGTTGTCAAGTTTGGATGATTTCTTAAACTCGCGCAGGGGTGATTTGGGAAATCTATTAAAGTTTGAATCGCCGTTTTTGGCGGAGGAAGAAATATCCGCTGGTGTTTCTTGGGCGATAGGTACTTCATCAAGTGTGTCGCTGTAAGAAACAAGGTCGTTTATGGTTGCATGCTTTCCGCTTTCGGCGAGAGCTGAAGTGCCCGAGAGCCAATCTTGGCGTACGTCAAGAATTTGGGCAAGCAGGGCAATAACATCGGGGCGGGGAAGGGTTTTGCCGCTTACATATTGACTAACCTGGCTTTTCCCGAGCTTCATTCCCCTGTTTTGAGCTATGCGAATGAGATCGGTTTGTTTGTAGTTGCAGGCACGCATGGCGCTTTTAAGGCGCTCTGAAAAAGTGTTGTCTGAAAAGGATTGTTCTGGCACGGCTCCTCCTTGTTAGTGCTAGGACGAAAAATTCAGTCTTTCAGTGTTGTGACGAATAAATTGCTTGAGCGCTGCAATAGTTCAATGTTTGCGTTGAACTATTGAACTTTTAGTTCAATTTTTTAGGAGTATACCACGTAAAATTGAACTTTTAGTTCAATTTTGATAAAGAGTTCAACAAGCGGTTCTCGGATCGATGTCTTTCGTCTAAGACTTTTCAGGTTGTGTTTTTTTGGTTGATTCAGATTATTTTTACAGCACATAGTTTAGGGATACGCGCCTATAGTAGATAGCTGTTATAGAGCAAAAAACTACATGTTAGAAAGGTCTTGAGTACATGCCCTTTTCGCAGCAATCTGTCAAGCCGCAACCTGCTCAGCAGCAGCCTGTCAAACAGCAACCTGTCAAGCAGCAATCTGCACGCAAACAATCGACGAGTGGCTTTGGGCTTACCAAGCAGCAAACAGCAATGGTGGTTGTTTTGTTACTTGGTGCAGTTTTGGTAGTTCTCAATCAAACGCTACTTTCTCCTGCCCTGCCAACCATCATGACGGATATGCATGTTGATGCTACCACGGTGCAATGGCTTACTTCGGGGTATGCCTTGGTTGAGGCAATTATCATTCCGCTCAATGCATACTTTATGGGGCGATTTCGTACGCGTCAGCTTTTTATTGGTGGTTTGATTGTGTTTGCTGCTGGAACTATTGTGGCTGCTTTCGCTCCTATATTTTGGGTTATTTTGCTCGGTCGTTGTATGCAGGCGTGCGCTACAGGAATAATTATGCCCATGGTGTTCACCTTGATTCTCTTGGTTTTTCCCCGTGAAAAACGAGGAAGCGCTATGGGCATTGTTGGCTTAGTTATTGCCTTTGCGCCGGCGGTTGGTCCTTCGCTTTCAGGAGTATTAGTTGATAGCGTTGGATGGCGTGCCCTTTTTGCCATTGTTGCTCTTGCTGCAATTTGCGTCATTATTGCTGCGAAAAAGGCTTTAAGCGATCAAGGTCCGTTTGATCCTGCAACGTTTGATAAACTTTCCGTTGTTATTCTGAGTGTTGGTATGGTTGGTTTGTTGTATGGCCTTTCAAGCTTCGCTTCTTCTGAAAACATCCTTATTCCCCTTGTGCTAATGATTGTTGGCATAGTGTTTATGGCTTTGTTTGTAAAACGCCAGCTCAAACTCGATGTCCCACTTCTCAAAGTTGATGTATTAAAGGCGAGAAGATTTCGTATTATTTCATGTATCGTCCCTTTTTTGCAGGCAATGCTGGTTGGATCAGGGGTTATTTTTCCTATCTATATTCAGCAGGCGTTGGGCTATTCTGCAACTATTTCAGGCTTAACTATGCTGCCAGGTGCAGTATTGGGTGCGCTTTGCGGCTTGCTGGCAGGACGCTTTTTTGACAAACATGGGGTTCGTATAATTGCCATTCTTGGAGGGTGCGTTTTAGCGCTTTCAGGTGTTGGCATGGTGAGTCTTTCTATGGAATCGTCAATTATTTTTGTCACGGTGGTAAGTATGTTGCTCACAATAGGGTTGCAGTTGCTTACTACGCCCCTTAATACCTGGGGCGTTAATTCACTCGATAATCGCGTTATGCAGCATGGTAATGCCCTGCTTAATACCTTGAATCAAGTGGGCGCTTCGTTTGGAACGGCACTTATTATGTCTCTTACTGCTCTGGGGCCTTTGTTTGAGCCAGAAGCTACTGGCAGTCAGGCGGTTTATGCGGGCGATCATATCGGCTTTATTGGGATGTGTGCTATTTTATGCGCTCTCCTTTTTGGCATTGTAGTATTTGTGCGCGATAAAAAAGAAGAACGTGGTATGGCGTCTTCGTTTGCGGGATCTCAAGCGGGCGCAGATTCTTCTCTATCAAGCGTTGAACGAAGCCAAGCAGTTGGTGCAGAACTTGCTTCGGGCGAAATTGATGAAGATGATTTAAAGGTAAGTACGTTTATGGATCACGCTCCCCGCACCGTTCACAGCAGCGCTACCGTACGAGAGGCGCTTGCTACCCTGGCAGAAACTTCAACGAGCGGCCTTGTTGTGGTGGATGATGCAGGCAGGCCGGTAGGGTTTGTGTCTGATGGCGATATTATGCGTTACTTGGGCGATTCTTCGGGTCATTTTACCGATGCAACCATGTATGTATATCGTATTTTTGACGATGAAAAACTTAAAGACCGCGCAGAATCATTGCTTGATTTATGCGTTATGGAAATTGCAACCAAAAAACTTATCACCATCGATGCGTATGAACCCATAGATAAAGCATGCCGTCTCTTGGCAGAAAAGCGCATCAAAAAAGCTCCTGTTGTTAGTGATGGAAAATTTGTAGGAACGCTCAGCCGTCGTAATGTTGTCGCTGCTCTTAATGCATCGTTTGCAAAGAGTAAATAAGTTTCAATTCTCTAAGTAAAGGAGATTGGTATGAAACGCGCACTTGTGGCAATGGCGTTTGTCGTGGCAGTGAGCGCTTTGATGCTTGCCGGTTGCACCTCTAAAACATCAAAGGCAGAGTTTGATCTTGATGAAGGCTGGGTAACCGTTGAAGGAAAAACGCTCACGGTTGCTCTTAATGGAAACCCCGATGCGGGTTTTAATTGGATTTTTACCAATCAAAGCGATTCAATGCTCTTGAAAGAAACTTCGTATCAAGCCAACGAGATCGATAATTCTGAAACTTCGGAGGAAGATAACGGTGCCTCTGATGACTCTAACGCCTCCAATACATCTGAGGGCAATTCTGATTCTTCAACGTATACCGGAGTGCATACGTTTATTATCGAAGGAACTACCGCAGGAGATGGTATCTTTACGTTGGAGTATGCGCTCCATAACGCTTCCAATGTTTTTGTTGCCTATTCTTTCAAGGTTTCAACTGACAACGACGGAACCATCAAAAGCGTTGAAGTAAGCAAAAATGGAGAACTAGTAAGTGGCGCTATCATCGCCTAAAGAAAAAGCCCGCATCAAACGGTGCGGGCTTTGATGTATTGAGTGGCTTGGTGCCTTATTCTGGCAAGGCCGATTAGAACACTGCAACAACGGCGCCTTCATAGGTGTTGGCAATGTAATCGCGAACTTCATCAGAGGTAAGAGCTTTAGCGATAGCCTTAATTTTATCGGAATCTTCGTTACCCTCTTTTACTACCAAGATGTTTGCATAGGTTTGTGCTGCAAGAGATTCAGCAGATTCGCTTGCAAGAGCCTCTGAAGTTTTAAAGCCAGCAGGGGCAGCATAGTTGCCATTGATAATCGCAATATCAACATCGTCGATAACATTTGGTACGGTTGCTGCTTCAAGCTCTTTAAACGAGAGGTTTTTAGGGTTGCTTACGATATCGTTAGGGGTTGCCTCAATGCCAGCACCATCTTTCAAGGTGATAAGGCCTTGATCTTGGAGCAAAAGGAGAGCACGAGCTTCGTTGGTTGCATCGTTAGGAACAGCAACGGTTGCGCCGTCTTTTAGCTCAGAAAGATCGGTGAGTTTTTTGGAATAAATGCCCATTGGCTCAAAGTGAATGCCTTCAACGCTTACTAAATGAGTGCCCTTTTCAGTGTTGAAGTTGTCAAGATATGGTTTGTGCTGGAAGTAGTTGGCGTCAACTTCTCCTTCTTCGGTAACCGTATTAGGCTGAACATAATCGGTAAATTCTTTAACCTCAAGCGTGTAGCCTTCTTTTTCAAGAAGCGGCTTAACGGCATTGGTGAGAATTTCTGCATGAGGGGTAGGGCTTGCAGCAACGGTAATAGTTTTGTCTTCTTTAGAAGAAGATGAACCGCAGCCAGTAAGGGTTAGTGCAAGCGCTGCGCCAAGCACTGCCACGGCTGCAGCAAAGAAGAGCTTCTTTGCGTTTGAGATAGTGGTAAGTTTCACGTTTCTTCCTTTCCGTTTGGTGTAAGTAATTACATAAATCAAAATTTCCACAAAAGCCATCTTAGCGGCATAAAGCTAAAGGTGGTAGTACGTGTTAGGTATGCCTGGTTATCAATGGT
>CAVJWZ010000059.1:0-7842 GCA_963653545.1 uncultured Eubacteriales bacterium
ATTTATTTCATGGAAAGCTTCGTTAGCAGCTCTAGCAAAAGGCATTTAGAGCGGCACGTGTTTTGCAATCAACTTGCCATTGTGTAAAATAGTAACGATATGCGCAAGGGCAACTTTTTGCTAAGCGCAAAAAAATAACAATATTGAAAGCGAGTTAATATGCAACAGATTCTCGGCTCGGATAATCTTGCAGTAATTAAGGTTGTTGGCGTTGGTGGCGGCGGAACAAACGCGGTTAACCGTATGGTTGAGGCAGGTGTAAAGGGCGTTGAATTTATTGCCGTAAATACTGATCGTCAGGCTTTGCTTCTTTCAGATGCCGATAAAACTATCCATATTGGTGAAGAGATAACCCGCGGTTTGGGCGCAGGGGCAAATCCGGAAGTAGGATGCCAGGCAGCTGAAGAGTCTCGCGCAGAAATTCGTGAAGCTCTTGCCGATGCCGATATGGTTTTTGTTACTGCTGGTGAAGGCGGCGGCACTGGAACGGGTGCGGCTCCTATTGTCGCTGAGATTGCCCGTGAAGAAATTGGTGCACTTACCGTAGGCATTGTTACCAAGCCATTTAGTTTTGAAGGGCGCCTTCGTCGCAATCAGGCAGAACAGGGCATTGATTTTCTTGCTCAAAAGGTCGATACCCTTATCGTAATTCCCAACGATCGCTTGCTTGAGATAGTAGATAAAAAAACGAGCATGCTTGATGCGTTCCGCATTGCCGATGACACCTTGCGTCAAGGTATTCAAGGTGTAACCGATCTTATTACTATTCCAGGGCTTATCAACCTTGACTTTGCCGACATTCGCACGGTAATGAAGGATGCTGGTACTGCCATGATGGGCATCGGTATTTCTTCGGGCGATTCCCGTGCTTTGGATGCAGCTCAGCAGGCTATTAACTCGAATCTGTTGGAAACTTCTATTGCGGGTGCTTCGCGCATTCTGTTCTCTATCGCAGGTGGTCCTGAGTTGGCTCTTTCTGAAGTTGATGAAGCGGCGCGTGTTGTTGAGGCTTGTGCGGATGAAAACGCCAATATTATCTACGGACAAATTGTTGATCAGGATATGGGCGATTCCATTCGTATTACCGTTATTGCAACGGGCTTTAAAGCTAACAACAACCAGGCTGCAATGGATTTTTCGCGCAAAGATAGTATGTTTGCGCCAACTACTAACGCTTATGTTGCTAATCAGACGCAGGTACAAACTGCAACGAACAATGCTCCTCAGCAAACTACTTCGCTATATTCAACCACCAATCAGCCTCGTTTTGCCGATGAAGACTACATTCCAGATTTCTTAAAGCGTCAGTAATTTTGAAAGAACAAAGTATGACAGCCCTCGATTTACCAATTCCTCATATGGTCGAGGGCTCTTTTGCGTCTATAACCGCTTTTACCGATGATGCGCTTTTTGATGCTTGCGGCGTGCGCATTGCGTTTACTGAGCGTGCGGGTGGAGTAAGCTCTGGACCGTATGAATCGCTTAATTTTGGCTCTCAGGTAGAAGATGATAGTGCTCTCGTTGAACGCAACAGGGCTATTCTTATGGAGGCGCTCGCTAATCCTTCGTGTGATTTGGTGGTTCCCAAGCAAGTTCACGGAGATGCTGTGCTTACCATCGCTTCTCATAGTGATGTTGTAAGGGTTGCTCATTTAGCTGCGCAGGGAGCAGATGCCCTTACGGTAGAAGCAAAGCAGGTGGCAGCACTTTTGTGCTTTGCCGATTGCGTTCCAGTAATTGCCGTTGCCCCTATGGGTGTTTTTTCAGTTATCCATGCTGGTTGGCGTGGGGTTGAAAATTGTATCACTCAAAAGGCGCTATGGTGGATGTCTGAGCGCCTTGCTCAAGCTATAAAAAAACCGCAAGCAGAGATATTAGCAAACACTAATATTTATATTGGTCCTTATATTCACGGTGAATGTTTTGAAACCGCCGAAGATGTGCACCGCTTGTTTGTTGATAAATTTGGTGCGCAGTGTGCGTTTGATCAAACGCACATCAATTTAGGCCAAGCTCTTCGCACTCAGCTTGAAGAAGTTGGCATTACGCTAAATCGCATTGCGGATGTTGATGCGTGTACGGTATGTAATAACGACAAATTCTTTTCCTTCCGTGCCCAAGGGGGCGTTGCAGGAAGGCATGGCGCATTTGCCATTCGCCTGTAAACGATAACGATATTTTTAGGGGATGAATTATGACAACAGCTACCCGCTATAAGCGCCTGCGCGCGCATCTTGATGATGCATGTCGTTTGGCAGGGCGCAACCCAGAAGAGGTGTTACTTCTTGCGGTATCTAAAACGGTTGATCTTGATCAGGTGGAGTTAGCTATCGCTGCAGGGGCTCATGATTTTGGAGAAAATCGCCCCGATGAATTGCTGAGAAAAAAACAGGCATTTCCTCATGAGCATTGGCATTTTATTGGCAATATTCAGTCTCGTCGTATTCGCGATATTGTTTGTGCGGCCGATCTTATTCATTCGGTAGCTAAAACCGAGCATCTTGCGCGTATCGATACTGCTGCGCTTAACTGCAAAAAGATTCAGCGTATTTTGCTTGAAGTAAATGTTTCAGGGGAAGAAAGCAAAAGTGGCTTTGCGGTGTGTGAGGTATATGATGCGCTTGTGGCTGCTGCAGGCTTTAGTAATATCGAGGTTTGTGGTCTTATGACCATGGCTCCCCGTGCAGATGACGAGGCGGTGCTCAACACGTTTAGTGGTCTACAAAACACAAGAGACGAGCTTCAGGCGCGCCTTGAGCAAGACGGAATAGCCATGTCGTTATCTGAACTTTCTATGGGAATGACCGAAGATTGGCAGGTGGCGGTTCCGTTGGGTACTACTATAGTACGAATTGGTCGTGCCATTTTTGATGACGCGTTTGAATAACCGAAGGGATTGCTTATGAATTTCCCCCACTCCTCAAAATCTGCAGGAGAGATTTTTAATAGCATCAAAGATAAAATTTCTTTTCAAGGGCGCAATAATCGCAGTGATGAATATTACGAGGATGAATTCTATGATGAACCAGTAGATGATTTTGACAATGTCATGATTGATGGGTCAGCTGATTACGGCGCCTATGGTTATGATGACGCTTATGGGGCGGGCAACGTAACATCTCGTGGTCACTATAGTGCTTCTCCTGATCTTGTTTCGTCTGAAGCCGCTCGTGCTTCTGTATCTTCATTAGGGTCTCGCTCGTCGCGTTTTAATGATGCTGATACGTTGAGTTTTTCAACGCGACCATCTCGTACAAGAACAACTGTTCAAGCCGATGTTAAAAACGATGTGCGTTCGACAAGAGGCAGGGAAGCCATAGAAGGCTATGATGTTCCTGCTACTTCGTATAGTGATTTTGTTTCTCCCTATAAAAAAGAGCAACAGCAGCCATCTTCTGCATCTTTTGATTCTGCTCATGTTTCTGCGTCTTCACTTGCCAACAAACCGCAAACGGGGTTGGATAAGCTATTTATGCCAACCACATCAAATGCTTCCGTGCCAACGGGTTCCGCGCAGGAATCTTCGCTAAAACAGCAGACGTCCGTTGATCCTTATCAGGCATACGAAAACAACACGGCTTATTCTCATGTGCCTTCGCGTGATATTGTGGTAATTAAACCTGTTACTTATGAAGATGTTGAAGGAATCGCAAATGCTGTTCGTTCTGGTGCGATTGTTGCTTTAGTATTACGAATTACCAGCGATGCTTTGGCAAAGCGTGTTCTTGATTTTTCTTTTGGAGTTGCATCTGCCCTTGATGCGCGCGTTGAGTGTGTTGCAAATAAGGTTTTTGCGGTAATGAAGGGAAGCGAATTAACGCTTGACGAGAAGCACGAATTACGAAAACAGGGCATTAATTAGCATAAACGAAATAAGAAAGGATAATCTGGAGTGAGCATAACTTCTATTATTATTGCGCTTGCAGATACCTACTGCTTTTTGATTTTTGTTTATGTAATGATGTCATGGTTTCCTATCGGAGAAGGTATTCTTTCAGATATTTATCGCACGCTAGGAAAATTATGTGACCCTTATCTTGATCTTTTTAAGCGTTTTATCCCGCCTATTGGAGGAATGATTGACATTAGTCCAATTATTGCCTTCTTTGTGTTACAGTTTGGTGTGCGGTTATTAGTATCGCTGTTTTAGCTCATCAGCCCATATTTAGAGGGGATTAACAATGGCAATTACTTCTGCTGATATTCAAAATCAAAGTTTCAAAATTGAGCGTCGTGGTTACGACGTTGATGAGGTTGACGTATTTCTTGAGCGTGTTTCCTCCGAAATTGATGCTTTGAACAATGAAGTTGCAAGTTTGCGTACTCAAGTAAAAGATGCAAAAAGGATAGCTCAGCAAGCTCAAGCTACTCAACAAGCTCAACGTCAGCCTGCTGCTCGTCCTGCTGCAGCTTCTACTAAAGGTGCAGATGCAGCTGCTCTTGCTAGAAAAGATGCTCGTATTGCCGAGCTTGAGGCTAAGCTTAAAGATCGCAAGAATGAAGATTCTGCTATTGCTCAGGCTCTTATTATTGCTCAGCGTACAGGAGATGAAATTGTTTCTAAGGCTAAGGCTGAGGCTGAGCAAACGCGTCAAAATGGAGAAGAAGAGGCTCGCCGCATTTTAGATAAAGCAAATGCTGAGAAAGAGCGCATTGTAGAGCATATTAACGATCTCAACGCAAGCCGTGAGCAGGTTCGTGAGCAGTATCAAGACCTTTTGAAAGAGTTTATCGGCTCAGCTACTAAGCGTCTCACTGAGATTGGTGGGGATATTACGGAAGGATTTGATCTTCCTCAAGAGGCATCAGATTCTTCTTCGGTAAAATGGGAGCCAAGCCCCACAACGGCAACGTACACCACGCCAACGGTTTCTTCTGCGGTTTCCGCCCCTGCAGCTCCAAAGCCATCGGCAGTAGCTAAAGATCTTTCAGGCTACGGTGATGCGGACGATTCCTTTGCTTTTGATGAGATAGATTAAAGTTAGAAGAGAGCAAAGAGGCATTTTGGTGCGGTTGTTGTTTGGATCGCCTATTAATGAATGGTCAGCGTAAAGTGAGGCGCTGACCATTTTTCGTATAAAACAGTGGGTCTATAAGCCGGGTTCTGTAATTGGCAACCATTTATCTCGATTGCATGTCGCCATGCAACTCTAGCACGCAACCCGAATGTACAGAAAGGCAACTGTATCACATTCCTATTTGCGCTTGCTTCGGATGGGGTTTACCAAGCCGTGCTGTTACCAACACGCTGGTGCGCTTTTACCGCACCGTTTCAGCTTTTCTCTCACTAAATGTGAGGGAGTTTTCTTTTCTGTGGCACTTATCCGTCGGGTTACCCCGCCCAGCCGTTAGCTGGCATCCTGCCTTTTGAAGCCCGGACTTTCCTCACGCTTCTCGCGCGCGGTTGCCCGACCCACTGGTGTGCTATTCTAGCAAATATGGGGCTTTGTGCTCCAGTGTCTTGAGTGAAAGAAGGGGATTGTCATGACGAAATGCTTAGTGGTTGGCGCTGCTCCCTCTTCGCACAAAGGTCTTGACTTTATGTTGAGCGCTCGGGAATTTGATGCAATTATGGCAGCTGACGGCGGATATTCTGCTTTAAAAGAGCGAGCCATTGAACCCGATGTAATATTTGGTGATTTTGATTCTTTGGGGTATGTCCCTAATCATCTGCACTGTATTCAGTTTGACCCCCATAAAGATTTCACCGATCTTGATCTTGCTTTGCAATATAGCCTTGATGAAGGCTTTGATGAGGTAGTGGTGTGCGATGCGTTTGTTGGCAGGCTTGATCATTCTTTAGGAAATTTGCAGCTTCTTATTAAATACGCCAAAAAGGGGATGTGTATTTGGGGGGCAACCGATGAAGAAATTATTGCACCGCTGGTAGCCCCTGGTCCATTTTCTGCAATTTCTTTTGCATCGGGTGCTAAAGGGGTGCTCTCAGTTATTTCTCATAGTGATGAGGCATACGGCATCACTGAAGTTGGTCTTGAATATGGCGTTGAAGATGCACTTTGCTTTAATCATGTTTTATGGGGAGTTTCCAATGAGCTTATTGGCAAACCTGCTCGAATTTCCCTTGAGGCTGGCTCGCTTTGGGCGTTTTTCCCTCTCAAGGAAGTTTCGCGGTTTTCGTATTGCTAGCAAGTGTGTCACAAATTTTTCTTCTTGTGTTGCAATCTTGAGGCAACATTTGTAAATTTCCTTTGCTTTGTCTTTGATTTAACGGTGGGGTATAAATGTTTGCTGTACGTTTGAAATTCTCTTGTTATCATTGATGTGTTAACAACCTATCAGGGGAGCCAAAAGCCAGTGCAAAAGCTGGCAGCATAAAAGGCTGAGAGGAAGCATGAGCTTCGACCCATTGAACCTGTATGGATAATGCCAACGAAGGGATGTTTATGACGCAAATTGATGCAGCGCGTGCAGGCGTAATTACGCAACAAATGAAGGCGGTTGCCGCCAAAGAATACAAGACCCCCGAAGAAATACGCGAGGGTGTTGCAAAAGGCTCTATCGCTATTCCTGCAAACATCAATCACAAAAATCTCGACCCCGAAGGAGTGGGTGAGGGCCTGAGAACCAAAGTTAATGTCAACTTGGGTATTTCGGGCGATTTGATTGACGAGAAAGTTGAATGGGAAAAAGTCCGCGTGGCGCTTGAGCTTGGCGCTGAAGGAATAATGGATCTTTCCAATCACGGTAAAACAAAAGAGTTTCGCCAAAAATTGATTGAAGTATCTCCTGCGATGATTGGCACCGTTCCTATGTATGATGCCATCGGGTATTTAGAAAAGCCGCTCATTAATATTACGGCGCAAGATTTTTTGGATGTGGTGCGAGCGCATGCTGAGGATGGCGTTGATTTTGTAACCATTCATGCAGGAATGAATCGCCGCACTATTGAGTCGTTTAAAGAAACGGGTCGCCTCACCAATATCGTGAGCAGGGGCGGGTCGCTTATATTTGCATGGATGGAAGCTACCGGGAATGAAAACCCCTTTTATGAATATTATGATGAGGTGCTCGCTATCCTTCATGAATATGACGTTACTATCAGCATTGGCGATGCTATGCGGCCTGGCTCAACCTATGACGCAACTGATGCAGGGCAAATTTCTGAGCTGATAGAAATTGGAAAGCTTACCAAGCGTGCGTGGGATGCGGGCGTTCAGGTTATGGTTGAAGGGCCAGGGCATATGGCACTAGATGAAATCGCAGCAAATATGAAGGTGCAAAAACGCCTTTGCCATAATGCTCCCTTTTATGTGTTAGGACCTTTAGTTACCGATATTGCTCCAGGGTATGATCATATTACGGCGGCCATTGGTGGTGCGGTCGCGGCATCAAGTGGAGCAGATTTTTTGTGCTACGTTACTCCAGCGGAGCATTTGCGCTTGCCCGATGTTACCGATGTGCGTGAAGGGTTGGTAGCAACCAAAATAGCTGCTCATGCGGCCGATATTGCCAAAAAAATTCCTCATGCTCGCGATGTTGACAACAAGATGAGCGATGCACGTAGGCGCGTTAATTGGGAAGAAATGTTCTCACTTGCTCTTGACCCTGTTAAGCCGCGAACCTATTTTGAAAGTGCACTCCCTTCAACAGAAGGCACTTGTACTATGTGCGGAAAGATGTGTGCCGTAAGAACCGTTAACACCATTATGGATGGGTTAACGATCGATCTCGGCAGCGAAATGGATCATTAGGGTGCTGCGAGTAGTCGCAAAAGATACGAGTGATATGAGTGACACAAGATCACTCTCTAAGCTTGTAGCTTTTGCAGGAGAACAAATAATCAAGAGGATGATATGAAAAGCGCACTTACCATTGCGGGCT
>CAVJWZ010000060.1:0-7575 GCA_963653545.1 uncultured Eubacteriales bacterium
CGTGTAGCTCCTCATCGCAAGCTCCTAGCATACAAAGTGCAATACATTTGTTTCATGGCATTATACGCCTTGGTCCATTTCGACCGTATCTCATATAGGCAGGCGGGACTGCATAAAGAAATGAATGCAACCAATACTATGCTCAAGGCCGCGGACGCTCTTAACTTAGCGAGGCGAAACCTCATGGGATTAGCCGAGTTGTGCATAGCGATGGATACGATAACGGGCAAGAACACCTGAGTCGCACTCTATAACTTCACCGTTAGTTGTGTAGTGTAGACTCAAGAGTCCGTCAAAGACCTTATACGGTTTACCACGCATACGCAGGCGCAAACCTCGCACTTTTTTCCACTTATTAAGCGAGAATGCTGCCGCCCATCTCCACCAAAGCGCGCGCCTTCTCCTGCCCCTCAATCGCCTCCCGCAGGCGCTTAGCGTAATACGCCTGGCCGTCGGCGATGTCGATGCGCAAACCAATCTCAGCCTGTTGGAAGAGCGCGAGCGCGCGCAGCGGATCTGGTTCAACGCCATAGGAGGGACCCTCTGGATCAACGAGCATCCGCGCAATGCGGAACGCTGGCTGAGCGTGTTGGGCCATGTTGCAAGCGAGCTCTAGGCTGCGCTCGTAGAGGAGGTAGGCCTTCCCCATGTCGCGCGGCACGGCACGTCCACGAGAGAACATGTCGCCGAGCTTGTAGGCAGCTTCGCAGGAGGGTGCAAGCGCAGCGGCCAGCGAGTACCACTGATAGGCCTTCACAAAATCGGGCTCGCCTATGCGCCCGTACTCGTAGATGTATCCCAGATTGATGGCACTCTGGTAGCAGCCCGCATCGGCAGCCATCTCGTAAAGCTCAGCGGCTTTCGCGTAATCCTGCTCCACGAGGTCTCCCAGATAGTAAAGCGCGCCGAGGTCGTTCATGCACGCGCCGCTACCGTTCGCTATACCCGCCTTATAGCCGAGCACGAGCATTTCAGCCACCTCGGGGCGAGACCACGCCATGTCACGGATGCGCCCTCTGTTCTCATGGACGTACTCGGCAAATTCGTCTCCTGTCGCAGAGAAAGCGACGGTTGCCATCTCTTTCAGAAGTGCCTTGGCATACTCATCGCCATAGACAACATCGCCGTCGGCAAAGGCCTCCTCAAAGCTCTCATCGGTATCGTGCTCGACAAACTCCATCCCCGCGAGCTCGACCATCCGCATAGCCTCTTCCTTCTCGATCGCGTATTTTCTCTCAGTCGTCATCTCGGAGCCTTCCCCTCGGTTCCCCATCGAAATCTCCGAGATAGTATAGCATCTCCGCTGCCTCCCCACGCACGAATTAAAGCCCACCAGTCAGAGGCACGCCAACACCGTAAATGCCAAACGAAATACCATGGAAGGGTCCCTGAACAAGAGAGCCATAGGCTTTGTCGCTCGCGGCGATTATCGAGGAAACGCCCTCGACACTTGGAAGCCTTCCTGGTGGAAAACCAGTCAGCTCATACCACATCCGCCGCAGGGCTTTCGGCGTCGGACCCATCAACGGCAGTACGCGCCAGAATATTGGCGTAGATGGCGCCTGAAATGTTGTGCCATACACTGAACACGGCACCGGGCACGGCTGCCAGCGGGTAGTTAGCAAAATGCACCGTTGCCATCGAGGTTGCCAAGCCAGAATTCTGCATGCCCACCTCGATGGAGATGGTGCGAACTTGTGCGCGTGAAAGACCAAGCGCTCGCGCCGCCCCGTAGCCGAGCGCGTAACCGCCAACGTTGTGCAGCATCACCACAACAATGATGAGCCAACCGACAGTCATGAGCTTTGCGGCATTGGCAGAAACCACTGCCATGATAATGAGCGAGATAGCAATTACCGAAACAAGCGGCAACACCTTACCGCAGCTTTCGGCAAACTTTGGGAGGGCGGCATTGATGATGAATCCTAAAACGATAGGGGCAAGCACCACTTGCACGATGGAAACGAGCATGCTGACATAGGAAACATCGACGGCTTCGCCGGCAAGCAAGAGCACCAGAGCAGGCGTTACGATGGGAGCCATGATAGTAGTGCAGGCAGTCATCCCAACGGAAAGAGCAACATCACCTTTTGCAAGATAGGTCATCACATTCGAAGATGTGCCGCCGGGACAACATCCAACGAGTATCACGCCCACAGCCAATTCGGCAGGGAGCTGGAATGCCACACACAAAACCCATGCCAGAAGGGGCATGATGACAAACTGCGCAAAGATGCCGACGATCACCGCTTTCGGCTTGGTGAACACCACTTTAAAATCACTTGCGGTAAGGGTCATTCCCATGCCAAACATCACGATGCCCAAAAGCGGATTAACCCAGCTGGTGGGCAGCGCCGCATGTACAGCATCGGGGGCCACAAGGGCAACAACGGCAACGAGCAGGGCGATGATGGCCATCCATTTTCCCGTAAAAACGCTGATCTTCTCAAGAATCTTCATGGCTTAAATACCCTTTCGTAATGGAGGCAGGCCCTCTTTGACATAAATAATTTCACCTCATTTAGCTGCACATACTATATTTTCGAGAAATCTCACTGTGCGTTTTCGAGGAAATCCGAACTTCCGTGTCTACGAAGACTTTAGCAGTAAGCAAGCAGCAGCATTATTTATCGCACTGTAATGTTGGCGGTTCGTTCTATGGCAAGCATAAGCAAGTCAAAATCCTTTTCTGCCTTTTTAGCCGAACTGTTCATAGGCAAAGGCTGCGTACACCTAGAAAAACATCACGTAATAAATTGGCAGATACGTAATTTTACCCCTCGTTTTAATTGTTCGTTCATTTGATAGCACAAACGCTTTTTTAATGTGGTAATCATCGTTTTTTGTAAAGTTATTCAATGCGCTATGCACGGTGTAATCTTTGCCAGATTTTACTTCGATTGGAACAGTTGATAGGCTGTCGTAATCGTCAATAAGGTAGTCAACTTCGCCTTTTGAGCGATTATCATAATAGAATAGTTTGTGCCCATGCGCAGCCAATTCGCTGGCCACTACGCTTTCGTAAACCGAGCCAAGGTTCACGCTTTTTTCGTTATCGAGAATTGCACGAATGTTACTCCCGTACAGAATCCCGGTTAAAATTCCAACATCATTCAGATAGAGCTTCATTAAGTTTTTTCCGCTTGATTCAATGAGCGGAAACACCGGTGTAGATATCGCCTGAACAGGCAAAGCAATACCAGCGCCAATGAGATACTCGAATTCATCAAGATAATCTGAATATACTTTTCCTTTTTTGCCTTCAATGGATTGAACAACAATACGCTTTTTCTTGTTTTCCATATTCGAGGGAATCAAGTCGTATATACGGCGAATTTTCAATTTTCTATCGGCATCGTATTTTGAGGCATCGGCTGCATAGTAATCATGAATTTCGTTTTGAGCTTCGCGCACGCGTTGAATATTTTTTGTTTCGATATAAATATTGATAGGGTCGGGAAGCCCACCAACAAGTAAATATTTACGAAAGAGATCCATCATTTTATGGTGCATTGCCTCTTCAAGTGGCTTTAACTGTTCAAAATGCTTTTTGATTGAGGAGATGCTGAGCTCATTTAAGCCGTTTGCATACAAAAATTCCTCAAAATCAAGGGGAAACATCCTGATTTTTCTAATACTTCCCATGGGAATAGATGATGTTTGCGATAACGTAACACCAAGAAGCGACCCACTTGCGATATAGGAAAATTTACTATCGTTCGCCAAAAACTTTAATAATGTTAAAAGGTGTGGATAGGCTTGAATTTCATCAATAAAAATGAGGGTGTCTTCTTTTGTGCCCATCTTGTTGCCGGCGATCATGCTCACTTGAAGATAGAAGTCTTCGAGTGAATGCGTGTTTGCAAAGAGCCCAACTCCAAGAGAATCCTCCACCATATTAAGCTCAATAAAATTTGTAAACAGCTTTTTTCCAACGTAGCGAATAATATAGGTTTTACCTACTTGGCGGGCTCCGTCTACCAGCAATATTTTTTGTGAGTCCGATCTAAGGTGATCTTCTATTGTGGCTTCAATCTTTCTATAAAGCACAAGAGCTGCCCCCTTCTACCTACTTTTCAATAGAATAATATGGCGAAATTGGCAACTTTTCAATAAAATTTCAGCACTAAAAATCCAACTTTTCAATAAAAGCAACCGTTTACTGTACCTGTCAAGCTTCGTAGACACTTTTTTATATCTGTCTTTAAAAAGTAGACACTAGATGTGAAAAGAGGTTTAAAAAGTAGAAACCAACCATTAATTACACAATTTTATGTAGACACACGCGCTTATGAAAGTGTTGACACACCACATGTACAAATAAGACAGATGTCAATTTTTGGAGTTGTATTCCATTTTTTCTCCGTATTGTGGTTTTTCTCCGACGATGCACAAGTCGACAATCTGGCGCGAGAGTGTTGGCAGTGCATGCGAAACGCCAAGCACTCATGCCGCTCCATAGCCAAGAAACCACCGAACATGACTTGCCCTTAGGAGGCCGTAACGCGCAAGCGTTCAATGAACTCCTCGCAGACACGGCTGCGCAGGCGATACTTCTTCCACACCAAAAACGACCCGATGGTAAGCGGTGGGCCAAGCGGGACGAAATGCAAATCGGAGCCGTCGAGCTGAAGCAGGTGATCAATGCCCAGAGCGCACGCCTCGCCCGTGCGCACCAGATGGGCAGCGTTACCGAGAAGGTCGAAACGCCCAACGATGTTAAGGTCCTCTGGCGTCAGGCGCCCGTTAGACCATTCGGTCAAATCGACGGCTTTGTTTGCTGTTCGCGAGCTTACCAATAGCGGCATACGGGCAATATCATCTGGCTTTGCAGCGGCAAGTTTCGCCCATGGGCTTTCAGCCGCCACGGCAACCCCGACGCGGTCGGCATCTGGCATGTGCAGCCATTCATACTTCTCAAGGTTCACCGGCTCAATGAGCAGGCCGAAATCAAGAAGACCGCGCTCAAGACGCTCTTCCACCGCATCGGCGTTGCCAGTGTAGAGCTCGATTTGCACACTTGGATGGTCGCGGTGCAGTTCCGCGAAAACGCCAAGCACCAACCGCATCGCTTGAGTCTCGCCAGCGCCGATACGGATCGTTCCGGTAAGCTCCCCTTCCCCATCAGCAAATTCGGCCTCGGTCTGCTCTACCAGTGAAAGAATCTCCTCTGCGCGCTGGCGCAAGCGCATACCGTCGCCCGTAAGTACACACGAACGATTCGTGCGATCAAAAAGCGTCACACCAAGCTCACGTTCCAAGTCAGCAATCTGACGCGAAAGCGTCGGCTGCGTCACATACAGCACGTTGGCTGCCTCGGTCATGTTCTCCTCGCGCGCCACAGCGAGAAAGTATTTGAGGGTTCTGAGTTCCATGTGTGCATCCATTCATACGTTTTTCGTATGTCCAAGTAGTAAGTATAAGCATTTCACATAAATTAACACGCCGCCTATATTTGAATCAATAAGAAGAAAGCTCAAATGCCTCGACTACCTCATCTACCAACTGCACTGCGAGACTAGCGCAAACTGCCACAAATAACGATCAAAGGAGAACCTTATGACCATCAAGCAAACCGCAGGGCGCGATGCACTCGGAAACTTCGCGCCCGACTTCGCCCACTTCAACGATGACGTGCTGTTCGGCGAGAACTGGAACATCCCCGACATCAGCCTTAAAACACGCAGCCTTATCACCGTGGTAGCTCTTATGGCACAGGGTATCACCGACAACTCGCTTGCCTACCATATCGAAAACGCCAAGGCTCATGGCGTAACCCAGAAAGAAATGGCGGCAGCCATCACCCACGTGGCCTTCTATGCCGGATGGCCCAAAGCGTGGGCAACGTTCAACTTGGCCAAAGAGGTCTACGCGGACGAAGCGATCGACGCGACTAACGACAGCATTACCGCAGATAACAAGAAGGGTGTTGAATCCGCGGAGGAAGCGCCTGATGGGGCGAGCGAATGCACGACAAGCGTCAATTCCGTCGAGACCCACGGCGGCTTCTTCGGCCTCGGCGAGCCGAACGACGCCTTCGCGCAGTACTTCATCGGGCAAAGCTACCTCAACCCCCTCACCGCCACAGGCGACTACCTGCCCATCTTCAACGTGACCTTCGAGCCAGGCTGCCGCAACAACTGGCATATCCACCATGCGAGCGCAAGCGGCGGTCAGGTGCTTATCTGCATCGATGGCGAGGGCTGGTATCAGGAAGATGGCAAACCCGCACGCGCGCTCAAACCCGGTGACATCGTGGAAATCCCAGCCAACGTGAAGCACTGGCACGGCGCGAAGGCTAACTCGTGGTTTAGTCACTTGGCCTTCGAATGTCCCGGCGAGGGCTGCTCCAACGAGTGGTGCGAGCCTGTAGACGACAGCGCCTACAACGCATTGGAGGCATAACCACGACGAAAAAGACTGATTACCTATTACAGCGGGAGCAACAAAGGAGCACTTATGACATTCGATCAAAATAACATGACATATATAGAGCTTTCGAGTGGCGTTAAGATGCCGCAACTCGGCTACGGCGTCTACCAGGTGACGCAGGACGAGTGCGAGCGCTGCGTGACGGATGCACTCGAGGTAGGCTACCGTCACATCGACACCGCCCAAAGCTACTTCAACGAAGAACAGGTTGGTGCCGCTATCGTTGGATCTGGTATCAACCGCAACGACATCTTCCTCACCACCAAAGTCTGGCTCGAGCACTACGGCGAGGGCGCCACGCAAGCCTCTGTTGAAAACTCGCTGCGCAAGCTTAAAACCGACTACTTGGACCTCGTTTTGTTGCACCAGCCGTTCGGCGATATCTTCGGTGCTTGGCGCGACCTCGTAAAACTCTATGAGGAGGGCAGGATTCGTGCCATCGGCATCTCCAACTTTTACGCGGATCGCCTGGTCGAGTTTTGCGAGTTTAACGACACCAACATCGCCCCCATGGTCAACCAGATGGAGCGCCATCCTTTGAACCAGAACACCGAGCTTCAGGAGTGGGAAGCTCAATACAACATAGCACCCGAGGCCTGGGCGCCTTTTGGCGAAGGACGCGGCGGCTTGTTCGAGAACCCCGTGCTAACCAAAATTGGCGCAGCTCACGACAAGACGACCGCGCAGGTCATGCTGCGTTGGAACCTGCAGCGTGGCGTCGTGGTGATTCCTAAGTCCGTCCACCGCGAGCGCATGGAGGAAAACCTCGATGTCTTCGACTTTTCGCTGACCGATGAGGAGATGGCTAGCATCGCAACCCTCGATACCAAGACCTCGAGTTTCTTTAGCCACGCCGACCCCAAGATGGTTCAGTGGTTTGCGAACATCGTGGAGGAGAGAAAGAACAACCACGACTGCCGCCGACAATGACTTCACCGATAAGAAGGTTATTTCGTTTTGCACATCATCTTCATCGGAGCTTGGGCAAAGCGCAAGCCTCCTTGCCGATGCAGCAGGAAGCGGCAACTGGATCGAAGGGCAGCGTTTCTCATCGGACGCCTCCGATGAAGAGGTTCACGCTTGGGCGCGCGGCATTTAGGCCCTCATCGCTAAACGCAATTGCATTGGCTGTGTTGCGAACAT
>CAVJWZ010000061.1:0-7440 GCA_963653545.1 uncultured Eubacteriales bacterium
TTGTAGATTTAGAAATAGCGTTTTATCAGGCATGATGATGAACAAAATAGAAGAGATGTTTTCTTAGCCATGTTGGTGTAACATCCGGAATTAGGTGCAAAATAGCTTCTGGGCTAGAATAAATCTATGGGTAAAAACGCAAGAAATATATTTTTAGCGGGGTTCCTCAGCCTGCTTTTAACAATATCATTAGTAGCTGGGGCGGCGGGCTTAAACACTTACGCCTATGCTGATGATCTTTCTGATGCCCAGGCTTCGTTAGATGCGGCATCTAAACAGCTTGATTCTATTACTCAAGAGTACAAGGATATAGAAAGCAACATAGCAGCTCTTGAATCTCAAATGCAAGAAACTACCAGCAAGGTAATGAGCGCTCAAAGTGCCATGCTTAAAGGGCAAAATGTACTTGGAGATGCGGTTAAAGCTTCTTACAAAAGTGAAGGAAACTCTTCTTTGGTAAGCGTTTTTCTTATGTCTGAAGATTTGGGAGATTTCCTCAAAAATATCACGTACTATTCCGCTATCCAGCAAGATCAGGCCGAGCTTGTTGATGAACAAAAAGATCTTCGTAATCAGTTTACGGCTGCTCTCAGCGAGCTCGAAGGGCAAAAACGCCAGCAGGATGAAATGAAGAAGCAGGCAGCAGCTAAAAAGACAGAAGCTGAGAAAGTTGTTTCAGAGGCTTCGGCAAAGGTTTCTTCCATTGAGTCAGAGCGTGCGCGTATTGCAGAACTTCAGGCAAAAGCTGCTCAAATGGAGCAACAAAAGAAGCAGCAAGAAGTCACTCCTGATCCTGGTTGGAATACCAATACCGATGAAGATTCTAGCAACAATGATGGCGACAGCAATGATAGCGATAGTGGTGGTAACAGCAATAGTGGCGACAGCGGCAATGGCGGCGGTTCTGCCATTGAGCCTTCAGAAGGGTGGCAAACGGGCGTTGCTTCTGCCTATGGCGGCAACAGTGATCCTTACACTCCTAATCCGGGAAGAACGGCAACAGGAGCGGTTTGCGATGATGATTCCATGGGAGTTGCTGTTCCGATGGCGTGGTCTAATTATTGGCAATATTATGGTCATGCGGTTGAGATTAGCTATGGTGGCAGGTCGGTTATTGCAACCGTTAATGACTGTGGCTACATGGGCGGCGGTTCACGCTCGCTTGATCTTCAGCCGGGCGTTTTTAAAGCGCTTGGTTTTAGCACATGCCAGGCGTGGGGAGTTCGCACGGTTTCCTATCGTATTCTTTAGGGTTTTAACGCAATCGAACCAATAATTCTTTATAATGCCTAGAGTGATTTACTTTGCTCGCAAAGTAAAAAGCAGGGTATTTCTTGAAGTTAGCCTTGCTGCGGGCAAATGCTATGAATGTTATAGAGCGCAGGCTGAGCGTATACGTAAGAAGAATATATCAACGTATATCAACGCCTGCAGCAGATATAAAAGTGCATCGTTTGTAAAAGGAAGCATATATGAAGCCTTATAATCCGCATGAAATTGAACCGAGATGGCAAAAGCTTTGGGAAGAAGCTCGTGCATATAAAGTTACAGAAGATTCGTCTAAGCCCAAAAAGTATGTTTTGGAGATGTTTCCTTATCCTTCAGGGGATATTCATATGGGTCATGTCAGAAATTATACTATTGGCGATGTTGCGGCTAGGTACTATAAAATGTGTGGCTTTGACGTGCTTCATCCTATGGGGTGGGATGCATTTGGTCTGCCGGCAGAAAATGCGGCTATTAAGCATAACAGCCACCCCGCAACATGGACTTATGCAAATATTGAAACTCAAAAAGCAAGCTTTAAGCGTATGGGATTTTCATATGATTGGGATCGAACAGTTGTAGCTTGCGACCCTGAATACTATCGCTGGGGTCAGTGGATTTTTTTGCAATTCTGGAAGCGCGGTTTAGTTGAGCGCCGCAATTCTCCTGTAAATTGGTGCCCTAATTGCGAGACGGTGCTTGCTAACGAGCAGGTTACCGAGGGCGAATGTTGGCGCTGTCATGGCGCAGTTGAGAAGCGCGATTTAACGCAGTGGTATTTTAAGATCACCGATTACGCGCAAGAGCTGTTGGATGATCTTGATCAGCTTGATGGTTGGCCAGAGCGTGTTAAACAAATGCAGGCTAACTGGATTGGTCGTTCTGAAGGCGCTGAGGTTGATTTTGTTCTGTGCGATAAAGAAGGCAATGCGCCTCAAAACCCCACAGAAGATGATGTTATTACGGTGTTTACCACACGCCCCGACACGTTGTTTGGTTGTAGCTTTTTCCTGCTCGCACCAGAAAGCCCCTTGGTGGCTAAGCTGGTTGAGGGCTCTGAATACGAAGAAGCGGTGAATGCTTTGGTGGAATCTGCCGCAAAGGTAAGTGCGGTTGAGCGAGCCCAGGGCGATCACGAAAAGCATGGTGCTTTTACGGGCCGCTATATGATAAATCCCGTCAATGGCGATAAAGTTCCTGTTTGGGTTGCCGATTATATTGTGAGCGATTATGGCACGGGTGCTGTGATGGCGGTTCCTTGTGGTGATCAGCGCGATTTTGAATTTGCTCGCAAGTACGATTTGCCTATCATTCCTATTATTTTGGGCGAAGATGATCCGTTGTTTTCTGAACTCAATGGCGTTCAAGAGCGCAAAATTATCAGCGTTGATTGGGACGCTGCGTATGCCGATGAGGGCATATTGGTGCAATCGGGCAAATACACTGGTCTTGTTGGGGGAAAGCATTCTCCTGCGGTTGATGCTATTATTGCCGATCTTGAAGCAAAAGGATGCGGGCGCAAAACCGTTCAATTCCGCTTACGCGATTGGCTTATTTCGCGCCAGCGTTATTGGGGTAACCCTATCCCGGCAATCCATTGTGATGAGTGCGGTTTGGTTCCCGTTCCTGAAGAAGATTTGCCCGTTATGCTTCCTGAAGATATCGACCTTGCTGCAGGGGAAACGCTAGCGACGCATGAGGGTTTTTCTCAAACAACCTGTCCAAAATGCGGCAAGCCTGCTCATCGCGAAACCGACACTATGGATACCTTCACCTGTTCTTCTTGGTATTACTTGCGCTACACCGATCCGCGCAATACCAAGGCGCCGTTCTCTTCGGAAAAGGCTAATCGTTGGATGCCGGTAGATCAATATATTGGCGGCATTGAGCATGCAATTTTACATCTGCTCTATTCGCGGTTTTTTACCAAAGTACTGCGCGATATGGGCATGGTTAATTTTGATGAACCGTTTGAAAACCTCCTTTGCCAAGGAATGGTAAAAGATGAGCACGGCGAAACTATGTCAAAATCTAAGGGCAATGTTATTGCGCCAGAAGATATGATTGCTGAATATGGCGCCGATGCTGTTCGCGCTTATATTTTATTTATGGCACCACCCGATAAAGATCTTTTATGGGATGAGGGCGGCTTAGCAGGCATTTATAAATTTATGAATCGCGCATGGCGTGTGCTTAATGATTTGGCTGCTTGTGCTGGGGAAGAAACCTTGTTTGCCGAAGGTGCTTCTGATCAAGATGCTCAAAAGGCTGCAAAGTTGCTTCATCGTGAGCGCCATCGTGTTGTAGGTAAAGTTATTGATGATTTTGGTCGCAACAACTTCAATACGGCCATTGCCGCAGTGATGGAGCTTGTTAATGCTGCAGCTGATTATTTGCGTAAAAATGACGCTAACTCACGCATGAGCGACGATCAGGCAAAAGCACTTGACATCGATGTTGCAGAAACCATCGTAAAACTTTTGGCACCCATTGTGCCTCACTGGTCTGAGGAGCTTTGGACGAGCGTTTTAGGACATAGTACTTCGATTCATGAAGAGGCTTGGCCTGAATTTGATCCTAAAGAGGCTGAGGCTGACGAGGTTGAATTGGCTGTTCAAATCAATGGCAAGGTAAAGGCACGCATTACGGTTGCTGCTTCTGCTGATGAGGCGGAAATTTCTGATGCTGCTCTTGTTGCAGTTTCGCAGGCAACTGAGGGTAAAAATATTGTGAAAGTTATTGTTATTCCGCAGCGTTTGGTGAATATTGTTGTCAAATGACGCAGATAAAAGGAACGCCAACGAAGCGCAAAAAACAACATAGTCAACAATCAGGATGTTTGAGGGCTGTTAAAAAATTCTTTCTTACGGTGTTATTTGTAATCGCTTTAGTGCTTGTTGTTCCCTTTGTGATCAATGGCGTTGTTTGCATTTCTACCAAAGGGCAAATTCAGCCTATTAGTAAGGTTGAGCAGGCAGCGTCTTCTTCGCAGGTTCAAGCTATTGTGGTTTTAGGGGCTGGCATTAACTACGACGGATCCCCTTCGCCTGTTTTGCAAGATAGGCTTGATACCGCTATAGATCTTTACAATGCAGGCGTGGCGCCAAAAATTATTATGACGGGCGATAACACTTCGGCTTCTTATAATGAAGTTATGGCTATGGCAAATTATGCAGCTGCGCAGGGAGTTTCTGAAGATGATATTTTCTGTGACCATGCAGGTGTGTCAACCTATGACAGCATGTATCGTTTGCGTCACGTGTTTGGGGTTGAAAACTGTGTGGTAGTAACGCAGGAATATCATTTGTATCGCACTTTGTATAATGCCCGTGATTTTGGTATTGATGCTATAGGGGTCAAAAGTGATCTTCGGGAATATACCAATATAGATTTTTACGAACAGCGCGAATTTCTTGCTCGCGTAAAAGATTTTTTCCAGTGTTTGATTAATGCAGAGCCAGAGCTTAAGAGCGAGCCAGTTTCGCTTTATCAATCGGGCACGATAACTCAGTGGTGGTAGAGTGATTAATCAAGCTCTATAAGCTCAACGGAAGTTATGCGTTGGTTAAGAATAGTCATACGCATAACGCTTTTACGACTGCCACCTCGAGGGCGCGTGGGGCTTCCAGGGTTAAGAAACAGCACGCCATTAATGGTCTGATTGCGAGGGATGTGCGTGTGCCCATGAACGACTACCGCTACATCATCGGGGATTGTGCCAATATCTTCAGGGCGATGAACCATTTTAAAGCGCACGCCTCCTAAAAGAGGGGAAGCAACAAGACCTACTGATTGCCCCAAATCTCTTCTATCGCAATTTCCCAGAACTGCGATGGTTGGAGCAATGCTTTCAAGTTCTGCAAGTACAAAAGGAGATTCGCTATCACCTGCGCAAAGAATATAATCTGAATCTTTGAGCGCATCATGCGCCCGCTCGCTTAAATATCCATGGATATCTGAAATAATGCCGATGATCATCAATGCCTCCTTGTGGTGATTTTAGCATCGGTTACAAACCGTGGATTGAATTTTTTTCGTGCAGGAAAAATCATGTATTGACCGTGGAGCGACCTAACACTAGAATGAGTAACTGCTTTGCAAATGCGCCGTTAGCTCAGTTGGTAGAGCAGGGGACTTTTAATCCCAAGGTCGCGGGTTCGATTCCCTCACGGCGCACCATCTTAAACAACAATGACCTGCGATTTTGTCGCGGGTCGTTTTTGTTTGCTGTGCATACTGTGCATATTTTCGGCACAAATTATGCACAGTCTCAAAATTTATCCTTCAAAATCGCGCAAAAACCAACGGCATTCAGTGGTGCGTATTGCAGCTTTCCAATCATCCAATATAAACGACAATCAGCTCATGGTACTTAACTCCCGATAAAGTGACCTAGCATAAGAATCAGTCATTCCACTTATAAAATCAGTTACCATTAAAATGCGAAGATATAAATTATATGTTTCAGCTTCATCTCCATCTTCGTTTTTTCTAGTCTTCGTATAGTAATCTTTAATATCTTCAGATATTAGATTTACGTACTTCTGGTCAATTTCTGTCATTTTATTCGGTTCTTTATCGTCGGAATAAATTGCGGCTTTTATGAAATTATCCAATAGGAAGGAAATAACAGTATTTGCCGAACATTCAAGCCTTACAATTGAATCATGCTCATAGACAAACTCTTTCATCGCCTCTTTAAGTATTTCAATTGTATATTCCTGATTAGAACCTTCGAACATGTCGCTTGCGTAAGATTTATCTGGAATCGACTCATCATGTATAACATGTTCTCTAAAATTAAACATAACGCAAAACTGAAGCCAAAACCTTACCTCATTTATCCAGCTTCCAACTGTATCGTAGCTGAGTCTATGCTTCGTTTCGAGATTCTTAAGCTTGTTCAGTAAGTCTCGTGTACATTTAAGATGGAAATCATCTTTCTTATCTCTGTGTTGTATCTCATCGGTTTTTTTCGCATAAAAATCTAGAAAATCTTTAGGATGAATTAATTTTTTCTTGAAAGCATCTTGTAAATCTGAAGTTAAATATGCCATGTCATCTGCAGCTTCCAAAAGATATGAAAGCGGATGGCGATTTATTGTTTCTTCACTCAGGGTTCCTACTGTTTCAGAAATCTCACGAATAATCTGCTCTTCAGCAAGGAAATAACCTAATTTCTTTTTAAATTTAATTTCACTGTTTGCGTCAAAATCAACTGAATTGCACGTGTATTTCATTAATGTAGAAATCACGGCATAACTTACATTTATTTTCTCTCTTTGTTTTTTTGCTTTTACAAGAATTCTCAAGGTTTGAGCATTGCCCTCAAAATTTTCCAGATCCCTAACCATTTGTTCCCCATTTGGATGTTTACGCAAAGTTCCTTCTATTGTTGAATCCTTGAACTCTATCTTTTTCAAATTCTGCCGAAACCAATTGCGGATTGCGTCCTCCCCAAAATGACCAAATGGTGGATTTCCTAGGTCATGCAAAAGACCCGCACATGCCAAAACTTGAGGTATATCTCGCCTCAACCGCATCTTATCTTCATCTTCAGATAGATTTGACAAAAAAGAATTTTCTTTATCATTAAGCAATGACAATCCAAGCTGTCTTGCAATAGAGGACACTTCTAAGGAGTGGGTCAATCTTGTTCTAATGTAGTCGCATTGTTCTAAAGGGAAAACCTGCGTTTTATCTTGAAGTCTCCTGAAAGCTGCGCTGTTTATTATTAAATCATAGTCTTCTGTAAAACAATCAACAACAAATCGATTGAATTTTTCGCTATCACTGTCATCTAATGTTGTAAATCTTTTATTTAAACGTTCATCTGACAACAAGTCTTTCCAGTTCATAAGCACTTCCTTATTTGTGGTAGTTGTTTCTTTCATTTATTGTACCAACCTGCTACGAAAATTTATGGCGCGAGCTAAGTTTCTCTAGGAGGTTTAGACGCTAAGCCATGAAAAGTTTAACGGTCAGTTTGGTTGATTTTAAAACTTAACTCGCACTTGCAAAGCACGGCGTAAAGTTTTTGGGGTTTTAAGAACACAGTCTTGTTGTTTTTAGATGCGAGATTTAAACGTTTTGAATAATCTCGCTAAAAAGCACCAAAGCAAAAAGGGGCTTCCCTTATCATCTGTTTGTCCAACCACAAAAGACAAGGAGAAA
>CAVJWZ010000062.1:0-6859 GCA_963653545.1 uncultured Eubacteriales bacterium
TGCAAGACGGCGATTTGCTGCTGAACATGGCGGTGTTCGGAGCTTGCGTAAGCTATGCGATGATCAACCTGTCCCATATCGTTTTGCGCGTGCAGCGCCCAGGTATGGAACGTTCTTACTTGACTCCGGGCGGTAAGGTAACCACCGGCATTGGTTTGGCTTTGGCATGCGTTGCCGTGGTCTCGACGTTCTTCGTTGACGTTGCGGCAACGAGCGCAGTAGTAGTGGTTCTTGTGCTGGGCGTAGTTTACTTCTTCGCCTATGCGAAGAAGCACCTTGTGGGCAACTCACCCGAGGAAGAGTTCGACAAGCTCCGTAATGCAGACGAAGAGTTGAGGTAATGGTGCTCGGGCCAGGGCAATTGCTCTGGCCCGATCCGGCGTCTGTGCTGGTTTTCTCCGTGTTGTCTCTATGCAGCAAAGGCAGTAGGTATTATGGCTACTGTAAAAATGACATTACCCTTGAACCGAAAGAATGTTCAGCGTAATGTTCTTCGTTTTCTATGAGCTGCTGTTTTGCATAATTGAGCTCCGCTGTGCGGAAGCAAGGGGAATGTAACCAATGGACAGATTGAATATCGGCGATATTAAGGCCATCGAGCTGGATATCATGGATGAGATTGACCGCGTGTGCACAGAGCATGGCCTCCAGTATTATCTTGGCTATGGTAGTTTGCTCGGGGCGGTGCGTCACGGTGGCTTTATTCCATGGGATGATGACATCGACATTCTTATGATGCGTTCGGACTACGAGAAGCTCATGGCGCACTTCAATGAATGGGTCGGCTTCGACAAATTTCGGCTGGTTAGTTATCGTGACGAGTCATCGATTTACCAGTTTGCCAAGGTGGTCGATGCAACAACGATCATGTACGAGAACTTCGTGGGTAAGAAAAAGGCAACTGGGGTGTGGGTCGATGTTTTTCCTCTTGAGAACTTCGATTCGGATAAGCGGTCGCTACTCAAAAAGCGCGATAGGATTGGCCTAGTGCGTAGTTTTGCGGTTGCCGACCCCTCGTTCGGCTCAAATGCTTTGGTCAAGATGGCTAAGCGTGTAGTATGCCCCTTTGCAGCCCATAAGAACCCTTACGAATTGGCTCGTCGTCTTGATGAGATTGCGGTTGCGATGAACGAGTCTCAAGATTCCGATTATGTAATTGATATCCTTGGGTGTGGGGCTGCGCCGCATAGTAAAAAGCTGTTTGAGCCGATGCGCATGAAATTCGAGGATCGTCGATATTGGGCTCCTGTGGGCTACGATGATTATCTCACCGCGGAATATGGGGATTGGCGGACCCCCCCCGCAGAAAGCAATCGCCCGATCCATACGATGGAGGCTTATCGTCTATGAGGCAGGATTCCAATCGTAGCCGCCAAACGCCCGAAGAAACGGCTCCTGCAAAAACCGATGCTTTGCCTGAGCAGCTTTCCGTGAAGGCGAATATGCTATGGAATTCAGTCGGATCGATGACTTATTTGGCATGTCAGTGGCTTATCACCATAGTGGTGGTTCGCTTGGCTTCGGGCGTTTTCGATGATGCTGGCGTGTTGTCTTTGGCCATGTCGGTCGTGGGTATCTTCAGTACTTTCGCTAACTACAAGATGGGAACTTATCAAATTTCCGATATTAATCGTGAGAACACGGTAGGCGAATACATGGGGTTCCGCTGTTTAACGTTGATAGGTGCATTTATTGCTTGTGCTGCTTACTCTACGTTTACGTGTTCGCCTGCGGCGCTTTTGACCATTGCCCTGTACTATGCTTATAAAGCCGTGGGTTTGCTTATCGATGTCTTGCATGGCGTTGACCAGGTGAACCGCCGCATGGACTACATTGGAAAGTCGTTTATACTCCAGGGCGTATCCACCTTTTTGGCATTTGTGGCGGCATACTGGGCGACGCAGAACCTTAATCTTGCAATTGTCGCTATGCTGGTAGCCGCTGTGGCGGTGCTGGTCTTCTTTGACTTGCCTCATTGCCAACGCTTCGAGCGCGTGCGGTTGGGTATATCGAGGAAGAAGGCTTTGTTCTTCCTGCGGACCTCTTTGCCTGCCGTGATTGCGTCAGTGGCAGCCAGCGCTATCTTTACCATCCCCAAGCAATACCTTGCTGTTGAGTTTGGCGATGCATCGTTGGGGATATACGCTTCGGTTGCTGCGCCCGCATTAGTTATTCAGATGGGTGCGCAGTATCTTTACGGACCTCTGCTCGATATCTTCCCCTCATTGTATTTCGAGGGTAACCGTCCAGGCTTTATTGCTCTGCTTGGAAAAACTGTTGCAGGCATCATTGGCGTTACTGTGGTGTGCGCTGTGGTGCTCCAGTTCATTGGCGCGTGGGCTCTTAGTCTCCTGTTTGGCGAGACCATTACTCCGTACGTGTATTTGCTCCAGCCCATTATCCTATCAACCGCAGCCACTGCTTTCTTATGGTTCTTCGGGGATTTGCTGATCACTCTTCGTAAGTTTTGGGCGAACTTCGCAGGAAACGTCATCGCCTTCGCGGCGGTTATCCCTTTGACTTTTTGGTGCGTTAGTGTCTGGGATATGAATGGCGTAAGCTTTGCTGGTGCTGGTGCATGCGGTGTTGGCGTATTGGTTCTGCTGGCGGCCTTGGTTCATGAGCTGCGCTCTGACCCGATGCATCCTTCAGAGGATACCAACGTACTGCGTTAAGCGCAGCAGAAGTCAAAGGGGAATAAAATAGAGCATATTGTTGTCCTAATGGTTACCGCAACGCTTGTGGCGCATGACGAAACGAGGCTTCGTTTAAAGCCGTTGCTCATATAGGGGGTTATCTAGGATGCTTCGTGTTTTACAAGTTATTGGGGTAATGGATCGTGGTGGTGCTGAAACGATGGTCATGAACCTCTACCGCGCTATTGACCGCAGCAGGCTTCAGTTTGACTTTTTGGTGCATGAGCAACGAGAGGGCGACTACGATGATGAGATCAGGCAGCTTGGAGGGCGGCTTTTCCGCTTGCCGCGTTTTACGGGGTTTAATGCGGCGAAGTATCATAAGCTAACGCGCAATTTTTTTACCGAGCATCCGGAATACCGTGTAGTGCATGGGCATATTGGCAGCTGCGCGCCTATCTATCTTTCTGAAGCGAAACGCATTGGCGCATACACCATTGCACATAGCCACGCGCAAAACTTCGAGCGTGGTTTTGCTGGCCTTGCCTTCAGGGCGGCGGCACGCCCGGTGCGTGGTGTGGCAGACTATTTTATGGCATGTTCTCGTGAGGCTGGACTTGATCGGTTTGGCGCTTCAATCGTGTCCGGGGACCGGTTCTCCATTGTCCCGAACGGGATAGCTGCAACGTGCTATTTGTGCGACCAAGCGTCTCATGAATCGGCGAAGGCGGCTTTGGGTCTTGCTGGCCGTCCAGTGGTGTGCCACACGGGTCGTTTGATTCCGGTGAAGAACCATGCGTTTTTGCTTGACGTGTTTGCGCGTGTGCATGCAAGTATTCCCCAAGCTATGCTCGTGTGTGCGGGACGCGGTGAGCTGGAGGAGCAGCTGAAGGCGCGCGTGGATGAGCTTGGTCTTGCTGATAGCGTTCGTTTTTTGGGTGTAGTCGATAATGTGCCCGAGGTATTGCGCGCTGCCGATGCGTTTGTGTTTCCCTCGGTGAAGGAGGGATTGCCACTCGCGGTTGTGGAAGCGCAGGCAGCTGGTCTTCCTACCACGGTATCGACCGGTGTCCCCGATCTTGCTTTGGTCAGCGATCGTGTTCGGCGTGTTTCCCTCGATGAAGGCGCTGATGCGTGGGCGGCTGTTGTGTTGGAGGATCTGGATTGTGCAGCATCGTTTCCACGCACCGACGCCGTTGAGCAGGTGCGCAAGCATGGGTTTGATATTGCTGACACCGCGGTGAGAATCTCGGGGTTCTACGAACGCGTTGCGGCAGGTGATTTTGCTCATGCCTAGCGTTGCTCCATCTGCGCTTGTAGATCGGCTTCGTGCTGTCTCCTCTTCCTCGGCATCGCTGTGGCCTTCAAGGCACTTGTTCGGCGGTGTCTTCGTTGCGCTCGCTCTATGCTGGAGTCTTTGGTGGGCGCTGTATTTTCCAGGATGCGCCTCTACCGATTCCAACGATATTTTAAAGATGGTTCTCGGCATAGATGCAACCTCAAATCATTTTCGTTACGAGGGGCTGAACTCGCATCATCCGCTGTTGTATACGGGATTCGTGACTGTAGTGGTTGTGCCTGTGCAGGCGATTACCGGTTCTTTAACGGTAGCCGTTGGAGTGTTCTCGCTCGTGCAAATACTATTGCTCTCGGCATGTGTTGCGCTCGCGATTGCATGGCTTGGGCGTCGTGGGGCGACAAAAGCGATGGTTGCAGCCGTTGTCGTGTTTTTTGCCCTTAATCCGCTTGTTGGGCGTTACGCGGTTACTTTATGGAAGGATATTCCTTTCGCCGGAGCATTGCTGCTGTTTTCTCTGATGACCTGCGATGTGGCGCGTACACGCGGAAAATGGTTGTCTTCGCCACTGCGTTGGGTGGCGCTCTTGATTGCGGCGTGCTTTGTCGCACTTTTGCGCAGCAATGGAGCTATTGTGGTGATTGCCAGTGCCGTTGTCCTTGCGGTAGCGTGCAGGCCTCGCGGAATGCGTGTCGGGGTGTGTGTGGTAGGCGCCGTTGTCGCTGTACTTTTGGCACAAGGCGCAGGTGCGAAAGTCGCGGGCGTGGAATCTGCTCATTTTTCTGAAACGGTATCGCTGCCCCTGCAGCAGCTTGCGCGTACCTACATTGATGGCGGTACCCTGTCGGGCTCTCAAGAAGAAGTGCTGTTTAGCCTTCTTCCCGGGGATCGAATCGAAGAGCTGTTCAATCCTGTTACTCCAAATCCGCTTAAATTTGCGCCAGAGTTTAATGACGCCTATCTCGATTCGCACAAGGCTGAATTCATAGCTGCTTGGTTGGGGGGGGCGCCATCGAACATGGGCCATTATGTTCGTGCTTGGGCCGATGAGACACGAGGCTATTGGGATGTTCGGCAAGAGAGCTGGCATGTTGTCGATGCTGGTTACGATGTTGCGAACACTGATGTTAACGTGACGGCATCGCTGTTGCCGGGTTTGACCGAGCAAGGGTTTTTTGCCGGGCAGCATCCGACTGACGTGATGACGCGTTTAGCCTACCCACTATGCAACTGCGCTTGCTTGGGTTGGTTTTCGCTTTTGTGCCTGATCGTTGGATGCGTATCGCGCCGACCTGGACTTGCAGGGATGGCGATGCCCGGTGTGTTTCTTTGGGCTTGCATGCTGGTGGCTGCGCCGATTTCAAACGAGTTCCGTTACTTGTTCGCCTTGCACGTGCTCGTTCCGTTTTTGCTGTGCGCATTGAGCCGCAAGGTATCTGACGCTGTCGAGGAGGGGGTTCCCAATGAATTATGACGATGCCACGCTGCGGCGTTTGCAGCTGGTTGAACTGGAGGTTCTGCTTGCAATAGACGCAGTTTGCAAGGAGTATGGAATTACGTACTTCCTGGATTCGGGGACCGCTCTTGGGGCAAAGCGACACGGCGGGTTCATTCCGTGGGATGATGATATCGATATCGGGATGCCTCGCAAAGACTATGATAAGTTTCTTGAGGTGGCACCCGCTGCGCTAGGTGATAGTTTCACGGTGGCGAACCCGGAAAACGACGACCGCCTTGCTGGTCTGTTCGCCAAGGTGTGGAAGAACGGAACGAAGTTCCTCACGGATGAAACCCTTGATGCCGGCATTGACCAGGGCGTGTTCGTCGATGTTTTTCCGTATGACCGAGTAGCCTCCGATACGGCTACCCGAAGCGCTCAGCTGCGGGCTTGCCTGAAGGGGCAGAGCCTCTCCTACCTGTATCACTCCAAGGCAATCAATGTTCCCCATAAGGGACTTTTGGGCGCCGTTGAGAAAGGCGTATGCTGCATCGCCCATGCCTTCCTTAAAGCGTTTTCTAGTCCAGCAAAGATAAGGGGCAAGTTCTTGGCCTCGGCTTTGAGTGGGCAGGAGGATGGGGCTTCCCGTGATCTGGCCTGCATGAACTACACCCTGCAAGGGGTTTTCGCGGAAGATGTCCTTTTGCCTCCCAAGCCTCTTGCGTTCGAAGGCCATGAGTTCCCCGCGCCAGCCGATATCGAGTGCTATCTTTGCTCTTTGTACGGCAGCACCTGGAATGAATTGCCTCCGGAAGATCAGCGCCGTAACCATGCCCCAAAGATCCTTGACCTAGGGGAATAGACTATTTTCCGCATGGCTTGATAATGCGGAAAGTCATGCGCTTCTGGCTTACTGTTGCGAGTTCGCTTTCTGGCAGGCTGCGATTATCCTTTCCGCCGTTGCCTGCCACGAGAATTCTTCTCTCACGCGTTTGCCGATATTGCGTGCCAACGTTGCATTGCGTTCGGGGTTCTCCTTCAACTGGCGTATGGCGTTAGCTATTGCGCGGGGATCTTGTGATTCCAGGATCATGCCAAAGTCAGGCGAGGGAATCATTTCGGGGACGCCGCCGACATTGGTTATCACGGGCGTTGTGCAACACGCAGCCGCTTCCAGCAAGGAAGTGGAAAAACCTTCAGACCGTGTGGGTAGGCAGAAGCAATCACTCTGCTTCAGCAGCGCGGCGATGTCGTTGGCGTCTAGGCGCCCAAGCAAGTGCATGTTGCCGGGGTTATGGTCGGTGAGCTCTTGCTTCAGCGGGCCGTCACCGGCCAGTGTTATCTGGATCTGAGGGTCATCGTTAAGCAGGCGCGCTGCTTCCAACAGGTTGCGCACTCCCTTTTCGGGAATAAGGCGTCCGGTGAATGAGACCAGGAAGCAATCTGCGCTCCCTAGCTCAGCTTTGAAATTGCGCTCAGATGCTTGGG
>CAVJWZ010000063.1:0-6784 GCA_963653545.1 uncultured Eubacteriales bacterium
GGCGTTTGATAAGATAAGAACATTATGAAAAAAAGAATCGACATAGTTGGTGCTGGGCTCGCAGGAAGCGAGGCAGCTCTTCAGCTTGCCCGTCGCGGTTTTACTGTGCGTTTGTTTGAGATGCGTCCTTTTAAACAAACTGCGGTCCATAAAACATCACAATGCGCTGAATTAGTTTGTTCCAATTCTTTAAAATCGCTCAAGCCAGATAGCGCCGCGGGGATGCTTAAGTATGAGCTTTCAAAATTGGGATCGGTCCTTCTTTCCTGTGCTTACGATGCTCAAGTTCCTGCAGGTGGAGCCTTAGCTGTTGATAGAGAAGTGTTTTCTTGTTTGGTAAATCGCGCAATACAAGAAGAAGCAAGTATCGAATATATCGTTGCAGAAGTTGTTGGCATTAATGCCGATGGAGCGCTATGGGTTGTTGATGAACAACACACCAAGCCTTATTGTTTCGATAATCCTGCCGATGCTCTTTTAATTTCTTCAGGGCCGCTCACCTCAGAGGTGCTTGCGCAATCGCTCTGTGAGGTAACGGGGGCTGACAATCTGGCATTTTATGATGCTGCCGCTCCCATTGTTTTGGCAGATTCGCTCGATGCTGAGCGCATCTTTTCGCAAAGTCGTTACGAAAACCAAGGTGAGGGCGATTATCTTAATGCTCCTTTTTCAAAAGAGGAGTATGAGCATTTTATTGAAGAATTGCTTGCTGCTGAATGTGTCATCAAAAAAACTTTTGAACAAAAAGAGCTTTTTCAAGCGTGTCAGCCTATTGAAGAAATTGCCCGTCGTGGTTTTGATGCGCCTCGTTTTGGTGCCTTGAAGCCCGTTGGTTTAGTTGACCCTCGCACCCAAAAACGCCCTTGGGCAGTTGTGCAACTAAGAGCTGAGGGCGCCCACAAGCAAAGCTACAACCTCGTAGGATTTCAAACCAATCTTACCTTTTCTGAGCAAAAACGTGTGTTTCGCTTAATTCCTGGTTTGGAACAGGCAGAATTTGCTCGGTTTGGCGTTATGCATCGCAACACCTTTATCAATGCTCCGGCGCTGCTTGACAAAACACTTCAGCTCAAAACCTCAAAAGTGGTAACGCCTGTATTTATTGCAGGTCAGCTTGGTGGAACCGAAGGCTATTGTGAGGCAATTGCTGCAGGTTTGGTTGCTAGCTTAGCAATTGCCGAAGAATTTGCAGGAAGAACTTTTAACCCCCTCCCGCAAGAAACCGCCTTTGGTGCACTTTTAGCCTATGCAACGTCAAAAGATACTCAAAATTATCAACCTATGCACGTTAATTTCGGAATATTGCCTCCTTTGAGCAAGCGCATCAAAAATAAAAAGGAGCGATACGCTGCTTATGCTGCGCGAGGCAAAGAAGCTCTTGATGCATATCTCGAGCAAAATAACGCTTTAATATTAAAGCAATAATGTTTAATGGCGCCTAGAGAATAACGCTTATTAACACGTGATGGGGCAGGAACGTAGAGATAGATCACAAGAGGTAGCGCATGACGCAAGCTAAAATAGAACTATTCAAAGAGGGCAACTCACTTCCAACAGAGCTATTCAAAGAGGGTAACCCACTTCCTTCTCAAGAATACGAATCGCTCGTAGAAGAATTTTGTCTAGCACTTCAGGTAGAGCGTCATGCCTCATCACATACCATTCGTGCATATCAAAGCGATACAAGAGCCTATTTACGCTGGTGCTTAAAAGAAGATGTCGACCCGTTTGTGGCACATCATAAACAAATTCGTTTGTATTTGGGCGAGCTGAGTATGGCGCGCTATTCACGACGAACCATTAATCGTCATCTTAGTTCGCTTAAAGGGTTTTATCAGTGGATGGTGATTGCGCATTATTGTTCTACCAATCCAGCAGCAGTTTTGCAGGGTGCAAAACAAAATCGAACACTTCCTCGCGTGTTATCTCATAAAGAAATCGAGCAGCTCTTCTCCGTTTATGCTGATGATGGCTTAGCAACCAACATCCCTTTTGAAGAGCGAGTAAGAAACCAAGCCATCATCGAGTTTTTGTATGCATGTGGTGCTCGTGTTTCTGAGGCTTCAGGCTTGCTTCTTGAAAACGTTGACTACAAGCAGTCTTTGGTAAAGGTTTTTGGCAAGGGGAGCAAAGAACGCTTTATCCCGTTGCATGCAATTGCCTGCGAAGCAATGCATCGCTATCAGGTGCAAGCACGTCATAAGCTGCTTGGCAAAAACAATTCGGCGTATTTTTTTATTTCTTCTCGCGGTGGAGTTATGACAACCAATGCCATCAGGGGTGTTTTTAAAAAAGCTCTTCGCCTTGCCGGGCTTGATGAGTCCTTGTCTCCCCATGCCCTTCGTCATACTTTTGCAACCGATGTTCTTGCTGGTGGAGCCGATTTACGAAGCGTGCAAGAAATGCTAGGGCACTCAAGTTTGTCCACCACACAAATTTATACTCATCTCACACCTGAACATTTGAAGAAAGAGCATCATTTGGCACATCCCCGAGGTTAGCTTTTATTCTGCGCTACAATACAAGGTTGCTTATATCTCTCGTTAGCAGAAGAGGAAGAATTTATCCTGCGTTTAGCGTTTATATTTTGAGCGTTGCTTGAGCGCAAAGGTAGGGTTTTAAAGGTGGCAAGGGTAACAAGGAGCATTGAGATGGCTTACGATTCTATCGTTATCAAAGGGGCACGCGAACATAATTTAAAGAATATTGACGTTAGCATTCCCCGCGATAAGCTGGTTGTGATAACGGGGCTTTCAGGCTCGGGTAAAAGCTCGTTGGCGTTTGATACAATTTATGCCGAAGGGCAGCGGCGATACGTTGAAAGCCTTTCAAGTTATGCGCGACAATTCCTTGGCCAGATGAGCAAACCTGATCTTGACTCTATCGATGGTCTTTCACCTGCTGTTTCAATTGATCAAAAAACTACGAGTAAAAATCCGCGCTCAACCGTTGGCACCGTTACCGAAATTTATGATTACTTGCGTCTGCTTTTTGCGCGTGTGGGAATACCTCATTGCCCTGAATGTGGGCGTGAAATTAAAGCCCAAACAACCGATCAGGTTACCGATGAAATTCTTGCACTAGCCCAAGGCGAAAAAGCCCTCATAATGGCTCCCGTTGTTGCAGGAAAAAAGGGCGAGTTCACCAAACTTTTTCAAGATTTACAAAAAGAAGGATTTACGCGCGTTCGCATAGATGGCACGGTGCAAAAACTGGGCAATGAACCGCTTGTTTTAAATAAAAAAATTAAGCATTTCATTGAAGTGGTGGTCGATCGTGTTGTACTCAAAAAAGAAGCTCTAGCGCGCGTAGCGGAAGCTGTTGAGACGGCCACCAAATTGGCTGATGGCCGCGTTATGGTAAAGCTTGTGCAGCATACATCAGATTTAGAAGAGGCGGTAAAAACCTCATCAGGAGCTACGGGAGGCTTAGCAGAGGGCGAATTTATATTTTCGCTTGCCCTTGCTTGCCCTGAACATGGACATTCCATGGACGAATTGCAACCGCGCGATTTTTCCTTCAATGCTCCCTATGGTGCTTGCCCTGATTGTTTAGGAATTGGAAGCCGAGAAGAGGTAGACCCAAACTTAGTGGTTCCTGATAAAACTCTTTCTCTTGATGAAGGTGCCATTGCTCCTTTTAGAACGGGCAACTATTATCCGCAGGTTATGCGGGCGGTTTTAAAGCATTTTGGGCTACGTTGCGATACTCCTTTTGAAGATATTCCTAACAAGGTGCAAAAGGCTCTTTTGTATGGTGTTCCTAACGAAAAAATTCGCGTTGATTATCTGACGGTAGATGGTCGCGAGACCTATTGGTTTATCGAATGGGAGGGCGTTTGTTCGGCGGTAATGCACCGCTATAAAGAGGCATCATCAGATAGGCAGCGTCAAAAATACGAGCAGTATTTTTCAATTATTCCCTGTGCAACCTGCGAAGGAAAGCGCCTTAATCCGAGCATTCTTGCCGTAACGGTAGGTGAGAAAAACATTCATGAAGTGTGCGAAATGAGCGCTAAGGATTCATACCATTTTTTTGAAACACTAACCTTTAAAGAAGCTGAGCAGGTTATTGCTGAGCCCATCGTGAAAGAAATTAAAACGCGCCTTAAATTTTTGGTTGATGTGGGTCTTGACTATCTCACGCTTGAGCGCGCAACAGCTACACTCTCAGGCGGCGAGGCTCAGCGCATTCGTTTAGCAACGCAAATTGGAGCTGGCTTGATGGGCGTGCTCTATATTCTCGATGAGCCATCCATTGGGCTTCATCAGCGCGACAATGAGCGCCTTATTGGCACGCTTGAGCATTTGCGCGATTTAGGCAACACCGTTGTTGTTGTTGAGCATGATGAAGATACGATTCGTAGTGCGGATTACGTGATAGACATGGGGCCAGGAGCAGGAGAACTCGGCGGAGAAGTGGTGGCAGCGGGCACGCCTAAACAAATTATGAAAGCCAAGCGCTCGTTAACCGCGCAATATATTTCTGGCAAAAAAACCATTCCTATTCCTCGCGAACGCCGCCATCCTGAGCGTGGTTGCATTGAGCTTAAAGGAGCTGGTGAAAACAATCTGGCAAATATTTCTATATCAATTCCTTTAGGTACGCTTACGCTGGTAACGGGTGTTTCTGGCTCAGGAAAAAGCTCATTAATCACCGATACTTTAGCGCCAGCACTTGCCAATCGGGTAAATCATGCGCATCGTAAGGTTGGCGAATACAAAAAGCTCATTGGTTCTGAGCGTATCGATAAAGTTATCAACATTGATCAAAGCCCTATTGGGCGCACGCCGCGTTCAAACCCTGCAACCTATATTGGGCTTTGGGATGATATTCGAGCGCTTTTTGCTTCAACACCAGAAAGCAAGGCGAGAGGTTACGCGCCAGGGCGATTTTCGTTTAATGTGGCAGGCGGACGCTGTGAGGCTTGCAAGGGCGATGGTCAAAAAAAGATAGAGATGCATTTTCTGCCCGATGTTTATGTTGATTGCGAAGTTTGTGAAGGAAAACGATACAATCGCGAAACCCTGCAGGTGCTCTACAAGGGTAAAAACGTTTATGACGTGTTAAAAATGACGGTTGATGAGGCGCTTGCCTTCTTCTCAAAAATTCCTTCACTCAAGCGAAAGCTTAAAACGCTTCACGATGTGGGGTTGGGTTATATTCGCCTAGGTCAGCCAGCAACAACGCTTTCGGGCGGTGAGGCCCAGCGCGTAAAACTTGCAAGCGAGTTGCAAAGGCGCCAAACGGGTAAAACCTTCTATATTCTTGATGAGCCTACAACAGGTTTGCATTTTGATGATGTTCGTCAGCTGTTAGAAGTGCTGCAGCGCCTCGTTGATGCAGGTAATACCGTTTTGGTTATCGAGCATAATCTTGATGTTATTAAATCTGCCGATTATCTTATTGATTTAGGGCCCGAAGGGGGAAGCGGCGGCGGAAGAATTGTTGCGCAAGGAACGCCAGAAGAGGTTGCAACTGTTCCGGAAAGTTATACGGGGCGCTTTTTAAAGCGCCTTTTGGCAAAAGATAAAGAATAAAAGATGAACGACAGCGCAAAGATGCACCCTTAACAAAAATGTTACTTGGTGTGGTCTTGTTCTCATCTAGAATGCATAACCATGAAACGATTATCTCGTGAAAAATTAGCGATATTATTTTTTATGTTTCTGATCCTATTTGGATTGGGAATTTCGCTATTCTATATTTCTTCGCTGAGCACGCCTCTCAACGTTGCGGCAAGCAATATTGATGACGCTGCGGGCAATTTAGAGGATTATTCTGCCATTGTGTATGAGGGTTTGGCAGAAGAAGCACCCGCTAACGCCCAATTCAATTCTGGCAAAGAGGAGCCTTCCGAAGAGCTTAATAAGCGCTCTCAAAATGTTGGCGATAATTCAACTGATGAGCTTACCGCCTCAGAAGCTTTACCTGATAGTGCTGCTGACGAGGAAGAAAAAGCCGTTGTTACGCTATTTGATACAAAAAAGAGCTACGTTGAAAAAGGGGCATCGGTTTTTGAGCTTAATGTTGCAAGCCCAAGCGAATATAAGACCCGCTCAGTAGTGAGGGCAGGAAAGTATACCTTTGGAATTCTCTCCGTTGATGAACAAACTGCTTCTTCAGCAGCAGAGCGTGAGAAATATATTCAAAAACGGGTAAAAGAATATGAAAACATCAAGATAGATTTTGTAATTTTAGTGGTAAGCGATCTTGATTTACTGATGAGTGAAAGCACAACATCTTCTGATGGTTCTTCTGATACCTCTGCAGATCAAAACAAAACTGCTTCAAGCAATCAGTCAACACAGGATGCTCAGGAAGAGCAAACCAATAAAACAGCTTCCTCTGATTCGTCTGATTCAACCAAAGCGCAAAGCACAGCAGACGCTAAATCAACAAAAAAGCAAATAGCACTTAAAGGGGTTGATATTGTTATATCAACTAAAAATGAAGGGCTAAATGCGGGTGGTGTCATGGTTGATGGAATATTCTACAACGATGTGCCCTTAAAACATGAAGTGGGAACACTTCTTATTTCGCCAAGCAAGGTAATAAGTGCAAAAGATGTAAAGTAATACATGGTACTTTTCATTCCTATCACAAGCATGAAGCATTCCAATTAAATGGGCAATTTTATAATATTCTTGTGAGTAGACTACTCGCGGGAATATTACGGAAGTTGTTTTTAAAAATGAATTTGAGTGTCCGGAATATGGGGTCCACGTCACACGAAGAAGGAGAAAAGATGCAACATATCCTAAAAACACGCTGTGGGGGGGGG
>CAVJWZ010000064.1:0-6319 GCA_963653545.1 uncultured Eubacteriales bacterium
TTTTGATGCGGTTTTTTGTAGAAAATCTTAGCTTAGGCGTATTTAAGAAAATGTCCACACCCTCTATACAGAATCAGCTATTGCGGTTACCTTGACAGCTTTGCACTAACATTGGCAACTAACCCTTGGAGGCTTTTATAAAACCAACGTTCTAAAACCTATAAATTTGAGAAGTTGTATAGTCTACAATAATTGAGGTGGAGTTGTTGTTCAGAAAGAGCATATTTGCGAGCAAGAGAAAGGCCTCATCATGGTAATTAAGATCCTCAAAACATCCCTTGCTGTAGTTTTAGCCATTACGCTTTGCGTACCTCTTACTGCATGTCAGTCAAACACTGAAAAATCAAATACGGGTGCAGAAACCTATCGTTGGGAAAATTTTGACGATGGTTCGGATGTTTTGTCGCTTGATGTGCCCTACATTCCTGCTAATGTTGATAGCTTTTCGTTCAACGTAATTTTGGAACAAGGTAAGCTTGCTGCAGATATTAATGCGCAGCAAATTGCGCTTTTAGGCGCAGTTGATGCTTGGCAGGTTGAAAGTGTTACGCGCAAAGATGATGTAACTGCTGCCGTAAACATAAAAAAGCCTGATGGATGGCTTGGAAACGGTGCTGCAATTGCTCAAGTTGAGCTTAGCGCGAATGCTATTGAGCTTGAGTCAGATACCGCAACAACAGAAGTCGCAACAACAGATACCGCAACAACAGACGCTGAAACAACAGAAGCCGCAACGGCGAACACCGTAGTGACGGATGCGCAGGCAGATGCGCAGGCAGACGCGCAGGCGGCATCGAACGAAGAAGAGCCTGAAATGTCAACGGATGAAATCAACTCCGAGAAAGGTGTTGAGTGGCCAACAGAGGATGAAAGCGTCATCATTGAAAATGTCGATGTTGATTTAGTTGAAGAAGATGACGATGAGGCAGAGGACGAAAACAGCATCGAAGAAGTAACTGAAGAGGGAGAGGGAACAGCAACGACCTCCTATGTTGTTGCTGCTGTTTTTGCAGATCCTTACCTTGATTTGGAAGAGGATTCCGTATCGCTTAAAGGCGACAAACTCACCCTTAAAATGAAGGCGATCGATTTTGTTCTTGATGGACGAACAGATAAAAATAACCTAAGCGTTGTTAACGCAGATGGCGAAAGCTCGCCGGTAAGTATTGAGAGCGCGAAGCTATCGTCTTCTTCAGAGCTTGAGATTGTGCTGAATGTTCCCGATGCAAATCTCGATGTACTTGATGATTTATCTCTTGTTGTGGCGGCAGACGCCAATGAAACACAAAGCCAAGTAAAAGGCGCGCTCAAAATTCCCGACCCCTATTTAACGGTTGAGCAGGATTACAAAGATGATGAAAAAGTTGTTTTAAATGCAAACTTAGGCAATACAAGCGATACGCTATCGGCAAACGATGTCAAGGTTAGTGTTGATGGGCAAGAGGTAGAAGGAGCCACTGTTAAACAAAACAATGGCGTATGCGAAGTAAGTGTTCCAGCTTCGTCTGTCGGGCAAGATTCTGCAGTTGAAGTTCAGGCTGAAAACGTTGAAGATTATGCCGGTCAAACAGCGAGCACTGTTTCTGCAAGCGTTATGGTTGAGGACGAAGGCTCGCGTGATATCCTCTCGGAACTTGCTGTGGGCGTTGCAAAAGATGCGCTTTCAACGTTGGTGAAATCGGGCTACAAAGGTCTATACAATTCAATTATCAACCCTCAATCTGAGACAAGCATCATCAACGCAAAAACAGATGAAATTTTATCGAAAATGGCATCCTTAAAAACTAAGCTGAACAATGTTGATCACCGTATTAATACGCTATACGATGCTGTTCAAGCAGGGCAATATGAGACAATTGTCAACAATTCACGCACCCTCATTTCAAAGATATACAACCAGGAAATTTTGATTTCTGGCAAGATGAAAAAGTTTTATGCAGCAGAGGGTGGCGCTGCGCGTGAAGAGGCAATAAAAGAGTTCTATGACAACCCAGCCAACGCGACTTTAATCAATGATCTTGCCATCAACATGGGTGTTTTATATGACACCATTATGAGCGCTTCTGCAGCAAGTGGGAAAGACCTCATCCAAGTGTATGACGACATGTGTGCAGCAAGCTATAACTGGGGTGCGCAAACATATGAATCGCGTGATAACTTTAGAGAAGATATTGCTACCGTGTGGGCAGAGGGCGTTTATCAAATAGACACAGTTTACACCTACGTTACTGAAAACAACGAGAGCGAAAGCCAAGAGGAAAACTTGAAGCGCTTTCAAGATATGTCTGTAGAAATTGACAAGCTTTTAAGAGAAACACATAGCATCAATGAAACATGCTACAAACAAACGAAGGACAGTAAAACAGCTTACTACTGCTACACGAACGCTAAGTGGTACACCTCAACTATGGGAACTGAAAGCGGAAAAGGCTGGGATAATGCAATAATGAAAGAACGCTATGATTCTTTGAGAAAAAAGTATTATAAAAATGTTAAAGACATTAACGTGTCGACTCCTTTCACTTCCTATTATGAAAAATACACTGACATGGGCAGAAGGGGATATTTGATTCTTAACCCCATTGATTACACAACTTCAGGAAAAACCTACGCAACAACTTCTGAAATTAAAGCAATGACAGGGCGTTTGCATAATGGACAAACCCTAGAGGGCGAATTGAAGGAAGTTGGACTGTCAACGGCAAAATATTTAGTAACATCAGAAAAACTTGATAAACACTACGTTAAACCCTCCATTAGAAAAGAAAACCTGCGCTTTAACGATTGGCTCATGGATTCGTTTGAAGTTTCAAAAGCAACGGCAGACGGAAGCGGGTTTGTTTCTGAAAAGAAGTTCTTTGATGGATGGTGCAAGCCAAAGATTCTGGAAAAACCAAAATATCATGAGAACTGGCACATTGACGCGAAGGAAATGTTTGTGCTCAGTTATGTAAAGGTCTAGTTCAAATTGGTTCACAGTATCTTCGCTCAACATAGACGTGCAACAAGCGTGACGCTCATCTGCGTTGCGCTTGCTTGTTTGATTGCTGTTGTTATAGGGTTGGGAAGCTGCCTATTTAATGTTGGTAGCGCTAACTCAAGCGCATCATACAAAAATGCCGTCTACATTTATCTGTGCGGCTCAACGCTGGAAACTAAAAATTCCATTGCATCCAAAAACATAACTGAGATGTTGGAAAGCAACATCTCTAATGATACTGCTGTAATCATAGAAACGGGTGGCACGCGCAAATGGCGAGGTCACGATATTCCTGAAAATTCGCTTGTTCGCTACCGTGTTCAAAATGGGCAACTTGTCGAGCTGTCAAGAGAAGACGATGCTAACATGGGCGAGGCGAACACACTAACTTCGTTTCTTAATTTTTGTAATGAAAACTACAAGGCAGAAAACACGACATTGGTATTTTGGAACCATGGTGCTGGCAGTGTTAAAGGCGTTTGTTTGGATGAGAACCACGGGCTCGATGGGTTAACGCCAACGGAGATAAATCAAGCGTTTGACAAGGTTGATGCACATTTTAATACGGTATGTTTTGACGCATGTTTGATGGCCAATTATGAAACTGCACGGGTTGTTTCTGAGCATGCAAATACGATGATTGCAAGCCAAGAACTTGAACCTGCAGCTGGCTGGAACTATAAAACGCTCGTTGAAAGTGCAGGCAGTAAAGGCTTTGCTAGCAATCTGTTATCTGCATATAAAACCCGTTGCGAGGAAAAAGGCAAACGTCTTTGGACGTTGAGTGCAATCGACTTAACAAAATTTGCGCACGTTGAAAGCGCCTTTGATTCGTTTTGCACTGATGTTTTAAGCAAGCGAGCAGAAGAAAATAATTTACAAGCTGTTACTAATTCTGCCATCGATGCTATGAGTTTTGGCGAGCAAAACAGTAAAAGTGACCTTATTGATTTATCTCAATTTGCTGATGCTCTTGGGTATAAATCGCTGACTGACGCAATTAAAAGTTGCACCCAAACCGTCAATGGTGAAGACAGGCAAGGCGCATCAGGGGTGAGCATTTTCTTTCCACTTTCATCTACCTCCAGTTTGAAAGACTATTTAACGGGAGAAACAAGTGATGCATATAAACGTTTTCTCGGAAGCAATTTTCAAAAGTCCACAACAACTGAAGCAATCAAGTTTTTAGACACGGGCAGCGTTGATGGTACGAAATTTACCTTTAAAATTGCTGCCAGTAGCGCCTCTTATGTGCAAAGTGTTGTTTATGATATTTATCAACTTCAAGGCAGTGATCCTGCTAATTGCCTCGGTTTTGATAACGACATTCAAACGAACGGCAAGGGTGAGTTTTCAATCGCATTTAGCGGAAGGTGGGTTGCCCTTAATGGCTATCTTCTTTCTTGTGAGCCCATCGATAGTGTTGGTGATGTGACGGTATTTTCCGCTCCTGTTACGCTGAACGATAATGAAGGCGACTTGCGTTTTACGTTTAATTCAAAAACAAACGATTACACCTTGCAAGGTTTTGTTGCCATAGAAGAAGATGGAACGCAAGGCCGCTTGGAAGATGTGAAGCAGGGCGACAAAATAACGATTCTTGCAGAAAAATTTAAGGATGGCGAAACGCTCGATACTGAGTTCAAGGAGACCTCAACCATAACGGTTGGCGACGATTTGGAACTTTCAAGCGCAACGCTGCCCGATGGGCGCTATCAAATTTATGGCATCATCACTGATTTGTATGGCAATGAATATATCACGCACGATTTTGTTGTTCGTCTTGAAGGTGGAGAAGTAATTGAGGCAAAGGCGTTTTAGCGCTCTATCATCGAAAACACTACGGTCTTACCACAGCCTGGTGGAGAAGTAATCGATCTAGCTCTCTGATATACTTGAACGCGCTGTTTGCGTAATTTTTAGCAAGGGCAAACGGATAGAACAACAAGGCAATGAGATAATAAAAGCGAACGCATAGTAACGTTATCAACCTATACAAAGGATGGATCCATGAGTAGCGATAGTTTTGAAGCAAGCCGTAAGCGAAGCAATGAAATTTCTGCAGATTTAAAAATAAACCCCAGTAATTACACCATGCTCACCGGCGATCGCCCCACAGGCAGGCTTCATCTTGGTCATTATTTTGGAACCATTAAAGAGCGTGTTGCCTTGCAGGAACTCGGCATTACAACGCGAGTGGTAATTGCCGATTATCAAGTTATTACTGACCGCGATACCACTGAGCATATTCAAGATAATGTTTACAACATGGTTATTGATTATTTAGCTTGTGGTCTTGACCCTGAAAAAACGCTTATTTTCACCCACTCGGCAGTGCCCGCGCTTAACCAGCTTATGCTTCCATTTCTTTCTTTGGTATCTGAGGCTGAATTGTTGCGCAACCCTACGGTAAAGTCTGAGATGGAGGCTTCGGGGCATGTGCTTTCGGGGCTGTTGTTAACCTATCCCGTTCATCAAGCCTGCGATATTTTGTTTTGCAAAGGCAATATTGTTCCTGTTGGAAAAGACCAGCTGCCTCACATTGAGCAAACGCGTCAAATAGCGCGTCGTTTTAATGAACGTTATGCTCATGTTTTTCCTGAACCAGAGGGAATTTTAAACGATGCACCTGAAATTCCTGGTTTAGATGGCAGAAAGATGTCAAAGAGCTACGGTAATGCCATTAGCCTTTCTTTCTCTGATGAAGAAACGGCTAAGCTCATTAAGAAATCAAAGACCGATTCTGAGCGTTTTATTACCTTTGATAAAGAAGAGCGCCCTGGTGTTTCTGCTCTGCTTACCACTGCTGCTCTTTGTACAGGTCGTTCTGAGGTTGAGATTGCTGAAGAAATTGGCAACGGCGGTTCTGGAACCCTGAAAAAGTACGTAACAGAAAGCGTCAATACCTATCTTGCTCCTATTCGTGAGCGCCGCCGTGAACTTGAGGGCAAGATGGATTACATCAAAGAAGTTCTTCATGAGGGTAATCGTCGTGCCAATGAGATTGCAAATACAACGCTTGATGAAGTTCGACAAGCTATGGGAATGGTGTATTAACGCTTTGTTGCTTTGCATCGCTGCAGTTTTGATATAAATGGGTCGTAAGAATATTTGCATGAGTAGGCTTGGTGTCTCGCTTAGTGTTTATGCTCTTCAGCCATTTTTTTGTGGTATGACTTTTATGATTTTGGGTTTTATTTCAAAGAGTATGCGGTAAAATAGCACGGCGTTGAAAGCGAAGTGTTTGATGCTTGCTTTATATGCGGGCCTGTAGCTCAACGGTGGAGCAGGGGACTCATAATCCTTTGGTTGTCGGTTCGAATCCGGCCGGGCCCACCA
>CAVJWZ010000065.1:0-5780 GCA_963653545.1 uncultured Eubacteriales bacterium
CTCGAGCGAATTCCTAAAAAACGTCCACTGGACGTTTTTTTATACGGAATTCCACCTTACTAGGTTCGCTTCCCTCTAACCTTACTGAAGGTTTACAAAACCAGAAGTCTTCTTTAATTGATACATTATTGGAGCGGGCGACGGGAATCGAACCCGCGTCACAAGCTTGGGAAGCTTGGGTAATAACCATTATACGACGCCCGCAAAAGGTGTTCTAATTATAGCGCAATGAAAAAAAGTTTAAAGGATATGACTCCATAGGAGTATTTTGCAGCATGCAACAAGCAATTTCTTTTTCTGTAATAGTTTTGCGATGTTGAAATGTAGCTAAAATAATTCATCATGTTTTCCCGTTCGGAGGAAAACTACCCGCTCATCATCGGCTATCCAAATTAACAACCAATCAGCAAAATTTGCAACATGGCACTCATAACAGCTCTTCCATTTTCCACTTAGTGTATGCATTTTATGGCGTTGTTTTAAGATAAATTTCGATTCGTCTGAATTATCAATCACAAGTGCAACAACACTATTAAGAGGGGCTAGATCAACATGCTTTTTCTTTAGCTTTTTAAGATCACGAGAAAACCCAGGAGAAAATGAGGCTTTAAGAGACATTATTCACCAGCCGCATTAATAAGATCTTCAGCAGAAGTATAAATTGCTGCTTCGATATTCCCATCAAGAACTGCCTGACCATATTCAATCTCTTTGACCGTCTCGTTATTAGGAATTGGATCTGCAATGGCAAGCGGTATTCGCCTCTCTCGTATCATTTGCGAATAGAAAGCACGAGTTACCGAAGATAAATCAAAACCAAAATATGAAGCGACATTAGTAGCCTCGCGCTTCATATCTTCATCTAGCCTTACCGTTACCGTTGCCATAGCTCCTCCTTGGAATCAATACGTACGATTATACCATCAATATTAATCAAATGATTACTATTGATAACAAACATTACCTTAATTTTTGCTATTCTGGAATGCATGCTAAGGACTTACCTGGATATGAAGGAATTAAACCCTTAAAGTTTTAGACTGCTTGCTGAAAATAAATTCTTGTGTGAGATTTAAAGACAATATGTTTTATTTGCTTAATTAATGTTCACTTTTAACTAAAGCGGCTTGCGACTTCTTGAGCAACGCGCAAGCCATCAACGGCTGCCGACATAATGCCCCCTGCAAAACCGGGACCTTCCCCACACGGGAACACTCCCGTAGAAACCTCCGTGGAAGCCTTCGCAAAAACGCCCACTGAAGCTTCTGCAGAAAGAGCACCTGCCGAAGTTACCGCAGGAGTTTCTGCAGAAGTTCCTGCATCCTCATTACCAACACGGCAGCTGTTGTTTTGCATGTACGCTTCAAATGTTTTGGTACGACAAATACGCACCGGAGAAGACGACCTTGTTTCAGGCGCGGTAAGAAGAGCGTCTGAATTATCAAAGCCTTTAATCTTGCGTCCAAACAACGGAAGCGCGCATGCAAGCGATTCGCTCACAAACGAAGGAAGGCATTCTTTTATCGAAGCATTCACAACACCTCTTGAATAGGTTGGCTTACACAGCAAAGATTTTACCGTCTGATTAGGCCTTTGACCTGCTAATTTTTGTGATGCTTCTGGCGTTGCTGAAGACGCACCGCACTCATCCTGCCGCACATCAAATAAAAATTCTCCAACCGTTTGACAAGGAGCCTGATAGGGCTTACCACCTGCTTGCTGCGAGCAATCATAGGCCGCTCGCTCGATGGCGCGCTGCAACTCAACTCCTGCAAGTACATCGCTACTGCCAAAATCGGACGGATCAACATTAACAAGAAGTGCAGCATTGGCGTTTTTGCCGTTGCGCGTATAATTACTCATCCCGTTGGTGACAATACCGCCCTCGCTGCTTGCTGCCGCAACTACGCTGCCACCAGGACACATACAAAAGGTATATACACTTCTGCCGTTAGGAAGATGAACCGCCATCTTGTATTCAGCCGCACCCAACGCAGGATGACAAGCTGCACTGCCCCATTGCGCTTTATTGATAAGCGCCTGGGGATGTTCTATGCGCACTCCGACCGAAAACGGTTTTTGCTCCATAGCAAAGCCCTTATGTTTGCATAGCTCAAACACGTCGCGCGCAGAATGTCCGCACGCTAGAATGAGAGTTTTTGCCGGCATGCAAGTCGTTTTGCCCGTGTTGCCCTCGATAAGCGACACCGCAGACAGTACCTTATTAGTAAACTCGATATCTACCAAACGAGTATTCCATAGCACCTTGCCTCCCCGCTCGATAATCTCTTCTCGCATAGTTTTAGCAATCAGCGGCAACTTGTCGCTGCCCAAATGCGGATGAGCTTGCCAAAGAATATCTTGAGGCGCACCAGCCTGAACAAACCAATGAAGCACCTGTTTGGTAAGGGGATTTTTAGTGTTGGTGGTAAGTTTGCCATCAGAAAAGGTGCCTGCTCCCCCTTCGCCAAATTGAATATTTGATTCTGGATTGAGCTTTCCCGTTTTAATAAACGCTTCAACATCTTTTTGTCGCTGCTCAACCGAAGCGCCCCGCTCCACCAAAACCGGGCATAACCCCGCGCGCGCCAAATAAAGCGCCGCAAATAATCCGGCAGGGCCTGCACCTACCACCACCGGAGGCACCTGTGGTTTTTCTAGCTGCGGAATAACGAGCGGAGCAAACGGTGTTGCTTGTTTTACCTGAACACCATGAGGATGATTTTTGAGCAAATGTTTTTCTTGGCTAGGCTCGAGCGAAAGTTCAAATGCGGCAATAAAGTGAACGTTGTTTTTTCGTCTGGCGTCAACACTTCGTTTTTTTAAGCGCAATGCCCGAATAGAAGCGGCCGGAATTCCTAGCGCCTTTGATACCTCCGCTATTACTAAGGGAATATGTTTTACGCGGTTGCATACTGAGAAGCCATTTTTTACGAGGCTCTTTTGATGCTTTTGGCTCTTTTGGTTCTTTTGCGAGCCATCATGAGTTGCATTGTTTGCTGTATTGTTCGCTATGGCCCGTTCTTGCTGCTCATACTCCAAACCAGCATCAAGCGATAGCGCAATACCCGAAACCTCAATCATTGAAAATCACCCGCTATGCTGCGCGCAATGCTAAGCCCCGAAAGTAGCCCCGTGGCCCATGCCCAATGCAAATTGTAACCACCACAAGGGCCATCAACATCCAATGCCTCACCAATTATATAAAGGCCCGGAGCACAACGCGTCTCAAGCGTTTCACTGTTAATGGAGCCTACATGAATTCCACCGCGATTAACCTGACATTGGCGCTCATCTGCGATGCCAACGACCGTAAGCGGGAACGCTTTTAACGTACGTGCAAGTGCCGTGATATCCCTGGCTTGCAAGGGCTTATAGGGCTTGTGTTTATCGCGTTTTTGCGCGTTAGCGTTGGCAGATGTTTCTGTAGATCTTTCTGTAGTAATGCCCGCAGCACAAAAAACAGCTTGGGATATTTGAGGGAGTAAAAACCCTTTAAACAGGCGCTCTTGGCTTGACCCTAATATTTTCAGGCGTTTTTCAAGCATGGTCTGAACATCATCGTGAGAAATATCGGGTACCAAATCAAGCAACAACACATCTTCTGGTTGTGCATACCGAGAAGCATTAAAGGTTACTATCCCCGAAATTCCGTACTCACGAAACAGAACTTCTCCCTCTTCAGCAAACGCGCGCCCAGGAATAGACATGCACACCTGCATACGAATTCCATCAAGCCTCTTTGAAACAACCCCTTGAGGAAACGTGGTGCGCAAAGGGCCCAAAACCGGCTTACTCGAAATAGAGGCATCAGAAACTCCCAGGAAGTTCGCAAGCAGGTTTTTATTGCAACTTCCGCCTGCTGCAAATACCACTTTTTTGGCATACACGCTTGCCTGATCAACACCAAGGCAAAATTTTTGGCCTACCTTCTCAAGCGAAGTAACCTGGCTGTTAGTGTGAATTTCTACCTGGCATTCTTCAAGCGCCCCTTGCAAAACCTCAAGCACTGAAAACGCCTTATTTGAATAGGGATACAATAAGCCACCGGAATTTGGCGCCTCTTTCCACACTAAGCCGAGCGCCTCAAACCAACGTAACACGGGGTTATCATCGACGCGATTGCAGCCAGCATTCTGTTTGAGGTTGCTAAATACCTCTGATACAAAACCTGCATTCCAATATTTTTCAGCGACTACGTGCGCATTAGAAAAGTTACAGCGACCATTGCCGCTTCTTAAAATCGAAGTGCCCAAACGCTTCTTCGCTTCTAGCACCACGATGCGCAACGGCGAAAACGATAGACGTTGCGCCTCTTGAGCACACGCAAGAGCACACGCCAAGCCCGATGCGCCCCCTCCAATAACGGCGAGGTCGTAATCGCCGTCAGAAACAAGAAGTTTGCTCGCCTCGGTTGTTTGCTTTAAGTGCTGTTGTTTTTTATTGTTGCGATTGTTGCGGCTCATAAACCCTTATAGTTCGGTTTTCCATAAACCATGAAGGTTGCAATATTCATATACTGCAACTGCCTCGTCTTGCGGAGCAACAACAAAATCGGCCTCGGGAGCATCTTGGGGCGCAAGATGTTTAACCTGAAAACCAAACTTTGTTTCAAGCACAATCATAGTAATAAAATGCGCATCAAGCATAGGGTGAATAACGCTTCCAACCTGAGCATGAATAACGTCTTTCCCCTCAACTACCGGAACATGCTTTTCGCGCGCTCCGTCAGTTGTACCAGCTTCAAGTTTTTTCATAGGTTCACCGCAGCAAAAAAGCGGAGCCTTTTTATCAAAGAGTTTTACCGCGACATTCCCACAATGATCACAACGATAGAATTCGAGCGTCATAATAATCCCCCTCTTTCATTTTGTTGCAACACTTCACTATTACCCATTATGCCCTATTTATGCGTATTTTTCTCTGAAGTAGACGGCGTAACCTTAAGTCTGAGCTTACAAAGCAGGTGAAGGATCTAAAACAAACATCGCGCTGCTACGTCCAAAACGCAACAGCGCGAACCTTATAACACTATTCTTTTGCTCTCTCTCGCTCACTTACAAGCAAGCACTCCGCTTCTAGAGTATTTTCGCGCCCTCTCCTTTTGTGGTTACCTGATTAGAAAGCAAAAGCGGGGACAACGCCAAAAGAAATGGTGGCGCTGTTGTAGTTGCTCGGATTGCCGTTGTCGTTCACAAGGCCGAAGCGGTTGGTGAGGTTCACACGCGGTGAGCGCTCCCACCAAGCCTGGTAGTAGGTACCAACCGGAAAAGAAGAACCGTCGCGGGTTTTAACCATACCTGCAGCGGCATAAGTACTAGTTGTCGTATCGGGCATTTTGCCCTTAAACCAAGTATACTGAGAGCCTTCAAGCATCCAGCCACTACTACTACTAGCAAGCTCACTGTAGGATATCAGCCAGAATTTATCTTTGGTTGTGCCACCAGCTTTCCAGCTACCAGAAGCATCAGTAGCTACCGATTTAGTTATTTCTGTTGGATTAATGTCAGATAATCCTTTTGCTACATAGTCAGACATGACTGTATTTCGCATGTAGGAATCAGTCCAACCACCTGCATTAGTGTCCTTAGTATTCATCTGTTTCGCTGTAGGTAGCGAATGCGTTGCCATAAAGGTTACCGTAGAGCCGTCACCACTTGCGCTATCAGTTGAATCATTAAGGTGCTCTCCAACATTAATGATGCGGAATTCTGCAAAGCGGTTGGCAAATGCTGTAGCCTCATCATAGTTCCAGACGGTATAGAGGTGAGATGTATCCT
>CAVJWZ010000066.1:0-5280 GCA_963653545.1 uncultured Eubacteriales bacterium
CGCAAATATCGCTTCTTTGCTCATGTCGAGCAGGGAAGCGATTTCTTTTGCTGCGAAGCGGCTGCACAGTATTCTTAGCACCATTTTGTGCGCAACTGCCGAGGAATATTATTTGAGCGGGAGCTGCTTATCTCATCTTGCAAGTGGCATTATGCCGGCCGCTAAGAAATTAATCCTCCGTAGCCGTGGAGGGCGGATCACTGATGTCGAAAATAGCAAAATTGTGTATCTTAGATACACGAAATAGTATAAAATAATGTATTTGAAATACACGATTTTCAAAAAACCTTACCCGGTTGCAGTTGAATGGAGCTATACGATGCGAAGGACGATAGAAGACGTTATTGAAGCGTGGGCTATAGAACACGACCCTAAGCCTCTTCTTGTTCGGGGTGCACGCCGTGTTGGGAAGACGTATGCTATGGAACACGTTGGCAGACGTGTTGCTGGTGACGGCTTTGTTAAGTTGGATTTTCAGACAGATTTAAAGCTTATCGAGCCACTATTCAATGGCCCTACTGATGACGTCGATAGAATTATTTCGCGTATAGCAGACTATAAACGTGTAGCACTAAACAAAAAAACCGCTCTTATTTTCTTTGACGAGGTGCAATTGTTTGAGCCAGCCCTTAATTCTCTGCGGTTTTTTTCGGAATCTGGGTGGCGCGTTTGTGCAACTGGCAGTCAGTTAGGCGTCACTACTCGTAAGCGCAACTTGCCGTTTCCGAGCGGAATTCGTCAAGAAACAATGCATCCTATGACGTTTGAAGAGTTTCTTTGGGCTTGTGGTGAGCAGCACATGGCTGATGCTATCCGAGCGCATACGATGAGTCTTGAGCCTTACGCAGCTCACATTGATGCGTTGCGCTACTTTCGTCTATATCAAGTTATTGGTGGAATGCCTGCTGTGGTCAGTGCGTATTTAAAGGGAAGATCAATTGACGATGCGAGGGTTGAGCAGCGTGAAATTGATCAAACATACACCGCTGATATGACCGATCCTGAAAATGGTATAAGTGGTGTGGCTGCCCGTAAACTGTGGCGCTCCATTCCTTCACAGTTGCTTCGTTCGTCAACAAAGAAGTTTAAATACTCAGAAGTTGAGCGTGGTGGGCGCCGCGCAAAGCTTCTCGAACCGCTTGATTGGCTGGAGGGGGCGGGAATCGTATCGATAAACAATTTGACCGATTGTCTTGAAGCGCCTTTAGTGCCGTACGACGATATGGAGGGCAGTTTTTTTAAGGTGTATCTTGCTGATACAGGATTGATGTTTTACAAGCTCGCGGTAAACCCTTGGTTATGGCTTGACGCCCAGGAACAAGGTGAGCCGTTTGGCTCCTCAGATTTTCAAGGCGCCCTTGCCGAGAATTCAGTTATGCAGGCTCTTTTGTCGAATGGGCTGCAAACGTACTACTGGGCGCCTCCTTCATCGTGGAAAACAACAGGAGAACTTGATTTTCTCCTTCAAACCGAGCACATGGAACTTATTCCGATTGAAGTGAAATCAGCGCGAAATGTGCGTGCTAAAACGTTTGCTTCATTTATGGAAAAAGCACGCGTACCCTATGGTTACGTTCTATCAAGCAACAACTATGCTCGCACTCAGGCTGGCACAGGTACAGAAATCCGTCACCTTCCTTTGTACGCAGCGCATTGTATAGGTGAAGGGTGCGTAAAAACGACCTTCTAACATGTCTTTCCTGGCTTGCCTATGAAAGCTTACATCTAACATCCCATTGATCGGCCACAAAAAAGCGGCGTTTATTTTGGGTGATAGTAAGCGTTATGCGTCCTTCGTTCACCAGATAAATGAGGTGCGCATAAGTCTCACCTAAGGAATAAAACTTTTGATCAAGCGTCCATTCGTCCCAGTTGGGATAGCGCCAAGAAGCGCTGCGTGCAATGTCTATAATGCTCGTGTGTCCTTGGGCAACCAGCGAATACAATTCCTCCAAGCGCTCTTTGTGGTGTTGAATTAAATAGTCAACACGCTCGGCAACGCCACTAAAAGGCTCACCATGACCAGGCAAAATAACATCAACATCTAAATCGCGCACTTTGCGTAAGCTGTTCATAAATTCTTGTAGCGCATCATAAGAAGTTACCCAGCTCATAACTGAAGGAGTTATTCGCTCAAGCACGTGATCGCCCGCTATAAGAATTTTTTTGGTGGGTTCATACAAACAAATATGCCAATCATCGTGGCCAGGTGTGGTTATGACCTTAAATTCGTAGTCGCCGTTGCGGTAGATATCTCCGTCGGAGAGGTAAAACAAATCGGGCTGATTTTTTAAAGGCAAAAGTTCTGCCGAAACCTGGTAGCGGTTAGCATTGCGCTTTTGCATGCTGCGCTCGTCGTAGTCGCTTGAATCGGTTAGGTGGCGCAAGAGCGGATTGAACACGGTAGATTGCATGTCCATCAAATTTTTAACCTCTTGAAAAGAGTGCATATTGGCATACACGCGAATCCATCTGCGCCAAATGCGGTCAAGGTTTCCGGTATGGTCGGGGTGGGAATGGGTGAGAACAATCTCAACATTTTCCCAGCTGGTATCAAGCGCTTCAAGCGCGCGGTCAAGTGCTTGCTCACAATCGGGGTGGTTAAAGCCAACATCGATGATGGTTGTTTTATCTTTGCCCACAATAAAGTAAGAGTTCAGCACTTTAAGCGGATTGTTGGGCAAGGGAATAGGTACGCGGTATAGCCCCAGTCTTAGTTCTTCAATACCCAATTCTGCCAGTGCTTTAGCTTTGGCTTTATTGCTGCTTAAGATATTGGCAAAGGCTTCGTCAATATCATCTGTTTTTGCATAGATATGAACTGAATCTTCCATAGCTTCCCCCATTATGCATCCCCCATAAGCTTGCTTACTTGCATTGTACTCGCATAGCGGTTTAATGGGCTGTTGAGGTTGGAGAGTTTTCAAATATTTTGCAATCGAAGGTCAAGGCTAGCGTGCAAATGAATATTGCGGCTAATGCTCAAGTGGCAAATCGTCAATTTTCTTGCGAAGTTTTTGCGTGGTGCCCGCCAGATGCTCCCAACGTTCGTGTTTAATGTCTGAATTTAAAAACACAACGGCATGACCAGCATCCATTGCAAACCGAAAGTTTGCCTCGGTAAGCCGGTTAACTTCATGGGTAAGCTTTTTGCTCACCTTTTCGGTAAGGCGCGAAAGAATAGTTGCATTCATATGCAGGTAGTACATAAGCTGGATGGTTCTATCGTCTTCGGCACCTCTGTTTTGCATGTCGATGCGAATGTGCGAGAGTAGGCGCTCATCTACGCGCTCAAGCTCTTGAAATTTATGCTCAATGGTAGAAGCTCTGCGTGCCGTAAGAAGAACATACACAATGCTCACCACTACGAGTGCTGCCAAAATCACAAAAATCAAACGGGTGAGTAGGGTGCTGCCCAACGAAAGTGTTGGATAAAGAGCGGCAAGGGCAACTTGGGTTCCGGCAGCCATAGAGGTGGTTTGTCCGATATTGAGCAAGATAACCGTGTAGCCGCCAATAAGCACTACCAGCATGCGTACTTCGAGCGGAATAAACTCGGTGACCAAAACAAACACTACAAGACCAATAATGGTGCCGGCAAGCAGCTTGCCAACGGCGGATATTGTTTCATCGCGATAGGTATACATCATGGTAAAGGCGGTGATAGGAATCCACTCGCTAAACTCGGCATTAAGGAAATACACCATAGATTCTGAAACAAAAAATGCGAGCAAAATGACCACCGCAAGCTGAATTGAAAATCGCAGCTGGGCGTTTTTGATGCTGAAGTTATCGCGCAAATATTTTAAGCGGTAACTAAGCCCCTTAAACAGTGGCGTAGAATTGCTGTTTGAGAAATGGCGATTTTCAAAGGTGCGTCTGAATGCTTCAAGGGTTGCTCGCCAAGCGGTATCATGTTCGGGGTTTTCAAGCGTATGTGTGTTCAAAAACGTATCGATTGAAGTGATCATGGTGCGAATATCGCTTACCAAGCCTTTGCCAAAGCCTAAGAAAACTTCCGATAAATCGAGGTAATAGAGTCGTTCGTTTTCAGTGGCAAAATCCCTGTGTTGGGCAGTGGCGCGAATCATATCGGCCATTTGTTCGGCGCATATCAAAAGCGAAAAGGTATATTTTTGACGCCCGCTTAACACGCCGCCTTGTCTGAAGGTGTTTCCGTATTCGGTTTGACAGTATTCCTGGGTAATATTAAATGCTCGGTGAGGGTCGATTTGTTGCTTGTCGCCATTGCTTAAGCTAATGAGCTGAAACCCAATGTCATCAAAGCTGCGCATGATAAAGGTTCTATCGCGCAACAAAACACTCTCGCTTTTTACCAAGCGCATAAGGTACACAAATCCCGTTGTGCATCCAATACCAAACAGAGTTGCCAGCATGCGCAGAGGAATTTCCTCAACGCTAATGGGATAGATTTCAAGAAACAAAAACCCCAGCCCAAGCATAAAAAAATTACGGGGAAGGTAGTCGTCGGAATCCATAAGGGCAATGCAGAACATGTAGGCTCCGCTTCCTAGCACAAGCAATATGGGATGAAGCCCCGCAAGCGAGGCGCAAAGGCTCATTACTAGAAAGAGGCTTGCATGTTTTATATAGTTGGCAAACGAAAGCCCAATCGATTCAACCATAGTTCGAGCGAAAAACAAAAACACTATGCCTAACAGGGCATCTTGAACGCCAAAGAAGTATTGCTCAACAAAAAAGAGTGCCACCAAAAAGGCGGTGTAGGGCAAAACACCCAAAATTTTTTGCGCGGTATTTTTGAGAGCTTCTTTCATAGTTGTAATTTTTATAGTCACGCTTAAATGATGACGTTCTTCTTATGGCTTTAATCGTTGAGATCTGCCATTAGACCATCAATTGAAGAAAAAACTGCTCCATCACCATGTTCTGCTTCGTATCTTGCCCGTAAATTTTCAAGTTCAATCTCGTTTTCCTTATACATCTTAAAATCATGAGAACTAATTATGAAATATTTGGGCTCATTGTTTTTTAGGACAGTAACGGGAATGCCGTTTGCCACTTTGGAAAATTGTTTACTTGCGCTTCCTCTGGAAAACGAACTTATTGGAACAATGGTGTTAATTGGCACGGTTACCATACTCATAATTTACCCCCTTATTTTCATGCTAGTATACATGAAAATTTTACAGATACGTAACACTTGACGACACCATATGCTGCTTTTTGTCTATTCATCTGCATTGCAAGGCATAATGCCAGAAGACTGTTACGAAGTAGCTAAGAATCTAAAAAACTATT
>CAVJWZ010000067.1:0-5267 GCA_963653545.1 uncultured Eubacteriales bacterium
AGATTGGTCTTGATTATGTAAGCTGCTCACCTTATCGTGTGCCCCTGGCTCGTTTAGCTGCTGCTCAGGCTGCTTTGGCAGGTAAGTAAGAAGCATATGGCATTTGATGAGAGTAACGCTCATCAATATTGATACCGTTTTGATGGGAGTCCTTAAAAGGGCTCCCATTTTTTATAGGTCTTTGAAATTTTAATGAGTGTCATAAAATAGCGATGGTTTGCGTTCTCTATGATTGATAGTCATTGCCAATACAATCAAAGAAAGCGTCCAAAAGCCAGTTGCTTAGTGCTTTTTAATTTAGTATAAGCGCAAACACCTTACACGATACACTGATATGTGCTTTAGAATGCAGGCAATATTGGGGGAATAATATGGCAGAGCAATGGAACACCGCTAAATATGAAGCAGATTTTTCTTTCGTTCATGAATATGGCAATGACGTAGCAAAACTGATTGATTTTAGCGAAGGTATGAGCATTCTTGATTTAGGCTGTGGCAATGGTGCTCTTACTAAAGCTTTAAGCGATCGCGGCGCCCTTGCATCAGGCATTGATAGTTCACCTGAATTTATTGAGGCTGCTAAACAGGCGTATCCTGATCTTTCCTTTGCTCAGGCAGATGCAACTAATTTTTCACTCAAAGAGCTAGTGGATGCGGTTTTTTCAAATGCAGTGCTTCACTGGATACCCAAAAAAGACCATCCGTCTGTGATTTCTTGCGTGCAGCGTGCTCTTAAACCGGGAGGCCAATTTGTTTTTGAATGTGGTGGATTTGGAAATAATGCCGCAATTCATGAGGCACTTGATAGCGCCTTTTCTCATCATGGATACACCTATCGAGTGCCTTTTTATTTTCCTTCAATCGCAGAATATGCCGCGTTACTTGAAGCTGGAGGATTTCTTGTAACCTTTGCTACCTTGTTTAAGCGCCCAACGCTTTTAAAAGGTGAGCATGGCATGAAGAACTGGATTGAAATGTTTATCAAGGCGCCCTTTGATGTGGTTTCAGGCAGCGTAGATAAGCAAGCCATAATCAATGAAGCAGTTGAGTTGCTAAAGCCTAAACTCTATTATGATCAAGCCTGGTATGCTGATTATGTTCGTCTTCGTATGAAGGCAATTTCTTATCCTATATCTCGGTAAGAAATTCGTTGGCGGCTACGTTTTGTTGTAGGGTGAGTGTGAAGGGCAAGGGGCGGAAAGGCCAGTGTTGAGTAAACAGAGAAACTTGGTTGGAGAGCAATGACTCAAACAGTTGCTGATATTCGTGCGCGTTTGAAAAACGTTAATGTAGAAGAGTTTAAGGTTCTTGAGCGATCGTTATGCGCCGATACGCGCAAAGGGGTCCAAACCGCTCTTGTGGCAACGCGCAGAAGGCTCGAAGAGGAGCAGCTTGAAAAAAAACGCCTGCAAAGCCTCTATGATTTTGAAAAAGAAATAACCCAAGGAAGGCTGGCGGTTGGTCTTGATGAAGTAGGGCGCGGGCCTCTTGCAGGACCGCTTACTGTTTCTGGGGTAGTATTTTCTTGTGATGCGCCGTTAATTGAAGGGCTTAACGATTCAAAACAAGTTGCTGAATCTAGGCGTGATGCTATAGCTGAGAAAATAAAAGAGAGAGCCCTTGCATGGAGCGTGGTTCATGTAGAGCCTGATGAAATAGATGCGATAGGCATGAGTGCTGCTCTGAGAAGGGCGTTTACTGAGGCAGTATTAGCAATTGAAAAGCAAGGAATTATTCCTGAAGTTATTCTGCTTGATGGTAATCCTCTTCATTTTGATGATCGTGAAATAAATATTGTTAAGGGCGATTCTAAATGCGCATCAATCGCAGCAGCTTCGCTTATTGCTAAAACAACGCGTGATGCGCTCATGATTGAATACGATGCTCGCTATCCTGGTTATGATTTCAAAAATTCAAAAGGGTATGGCAGCAAACGTCATCGAGATGCTATTGAGCAAAAGGGATTGTGCCCCATTCATCGCAGATCATTTTGTCAGAATTTTTTACAGGAATCGCTTTTTTAAGGTGCGCGTTGTGTTTCCTGCGTCATTTTAGTTTTTTGTTAAAAAGCGATGAGACTTTACTGAAGTAGTTTCAAATTTAAAATAGCTCCTTCTTCTATGTTGTTATTACGGAAGGAGGAACTATGAACAATCCTGATACGTCAAATGATGCAAATACGGTTTGTGAATTGGCGCCTGATAAGGTGTGCTGTTGTGGTTGCAATGACGAACCGAGCAATCAAGGATTAGAACTTTCAAATAAAGAACTCGGTGCAAAAGGTGAGCGCGCTGCAGCTCATTTTTTAGAGAGAAAAGGCTTTGAGATCCTTGAAACCAACTGGTCTTGCTTTGCGGGAGAAGCCGATATCATTGCCCTTGATGGCTCCACGCTTTGTTTTGTGGAGGTGAAAACTCGGACAGGGGTACAAAAAGGGTTTCCTGCAGAGGCGGTTGATGCAAAAAAGCGAGCTCGCTATGAAAAGATTGCTGCCTGTTATCTTCAGCATTATGAAAAAACAGATATTTGTGTAAGGTTTGATGTTATTTCGATTTTAGTGTTAAGCAAAAATCGAGCATTTTTACGCCTGCATACCAACGCATTTAGCTGCGATCATTGAGGTAATAATGGGCCAGTTATCTTGTGTGGTATGCAGTGCGACACTGCGAGGGGTTGCGGCAATTCCTGTTTCGGTTGAAGTCGTAATTTCAAGTGGCATTCCTTCATTTTCTATTGTTGGTATGCCCGATGTTGCTATTCAAGAATCACGTGAGCGCGTAAAGGCAGCAATAAAGGCAAGTGGCTTTTCAATGCCTGCCGATAAAATTGTGGTAAATCTTGCACCGGGCGATTTGAAAAAACGGGGTTCAGGCTTTGATCTTCCCATTGCGTTGGGAATTTTGGTAGCTACCAAACAAATTCCTGAATGCCACATTGAAAACACCCTTGTTACCGGTGAACTTTCTTTGGTAGGGCAAGCGCGTGCTGTTGATGGGCTTTTGGCATATCAATATACGGCTGAAAGTTTGGGCTTGCGATTATTGACGGGTACTCCTGAAGAATCATCGATTATGTTTTCAGAAAAAGAGTTTTTTGTTATTGACCATCTTTCTTATGCGCGAAGGCCTGAATTGTCGGTTGCAAGTAAAGCTAGCCCCGTACTTAACATTCCTACCTGCGATTTTTCTGAGGTGAGGGGGCATGAGTCAATCAAACGTGCTTTGCAAATTGCTGCAGCAGGCAATCATGGACTTTTGATGGTTGGTCCTCCTGGCTCCGGTAAAACTATGCTTGCGCGTTGTTTTGCGGGAATCCTTCCGTCACTCACTGAAGAGCAGCGCTATGAATCTGCTGTTATCCACTCGGTGGCAGGGGAGTCGGTAATTCCGGTGCTTTCAGGTATTAGACCTTTTAGAGATCCGCATCATAGCTGTACACAGGCAGGGCTTTTGGGAGGGGGCAATCCGGTAAAACCAGGAGAAGTTTCGCTTGCTCATAACGGAATATTATTTTTAGACGAATTGGCAGAGTTTAAAAGTTCTGTTTTGCAAGGGTTGCGCCAACCAATAGAAGAGGGGGTAGTTCGCCTCAATAGGGCTGATGGTTTATATGAGTTTCCTGCCCGGTTTACCTTAATTGCGGCAACAAACCCTTGTCCGTGTGGTTATTTTGGCGACGTTGATCACGAATGTCACTGTAGTGAAACCCAAATACGAACATATCAAAATAGAATTGGAGGTCCGCTGCTCGATCGTATTGACATACGCGTTGATGTTTGGAGTTCGTTAGGGAGCGAACTGATGGATAAATCGCCATCGTTGAGCACTCAAGAGTTAAAAGAGGGAGTGTTGTGTGCTCAGGAGTTTTCGGAGTGGAGAAGAGAGCGGTGGTCAGGCAAATCAAAGGAAGACAACAACGCAGGAGTGTCAAACAGCAACAGCAACGCAAGTGCTTCAAGCAAGACACCTAATCAGCTTGCGTCTTCAAAACATGTTGTGTCTAAAGCTCCTTCGGCTTCAAGAGATTTTTCTGGGGTAATGCAATCGTGTCAATTAGGCGCTCAGTCGAGTGAGTTTTTAAAATCGTTAATTGAATCTCAAAAACTCAATGCAAGATCGGTTGTTAAAACGCTGTTAGTTGCTAGAACCATTGCTGATCTTGATCAGAAAGAGCAGGTTGGAATAGAACATCTTTCAGAGGCGTATACATTGCGATTTCAGGGGGATCTGTTGCAATGAATTCTGCACAGAACAACATACTTATGAAAGAGAATAAGAAACATGACGTTAAAGAGAGAAAGTCATCGTATTGTCTTAGTGCTTCGGACAAACTTAAAGGGCCTCGCTGGGAAATCGAATACGGGCAAGAGGGCTACCCAGAAAGTCTGATGTTTATCAATGATCCGCCAAAATGCTTATATGGCATAGGAAACAAACAAGCCTTACAAGATGGCATTGCAGTCGTTGGCGCTCGCCGCGCAACGCCTTACGGTTTGAGTGCGGCAAAAAAGTTTTCGTATTTGGCTGCTTCTATGGGAATAACGGTAATATCGGGTGGAGCTATCGGGTGTGATTCCCAGGCTCATCGTGGCGCTCTTTTAGGCGAGGGAATAACGGTTGCCGTTTTAGGGGGTGGGTGCGATCAAATCTATCCAAAAAGAAACAAAGCACTGTTTCAAGAAATTATTGATAACAATGGTGCGGTTGTATCTGAATATTTTTGGTCATATCCTCCGCTTTCATACCAGTTCAGAATGCGCAATCGCATTATTGCAGGTTTATCAAGGGCAACGCTTATTGTTGAGGCGGGGTTGCCTTCAGGCACCTTTTCAACGGCTGATGAGGCGCTTTGTGCAGGAAGGGAGGTGCTAGCGGTTCCAGGCGCTATAACATCGCCAACCTCTCAAGGTTCTAACAGGCTTATTTCGCAAGGTGCAACTCCTGTGGTAGATGATGAGAGTTTTATTGATGCTATGAGTTGTCTTTTCGGTGTGCTCGGATTAAAAACTTCATCTACCAAAGAATCAACAGGTAAAAACGATAAGCTCTTACGGGCACTCTTGGCTCAACCGCTTCGTTTAGAAGAAATATATAACCTTGATCTTACGCCTGAAGGGCCCTATAACTTGCAAACATGGATTATGGTTCACCTCACTGAGCTTGAGCGTGACGGACTTATTGTAAGGTTTCCCGATGGGAGATATGGGCCTGCTGGCGTTTGATAAGATAAGAACATTATGAAAAAAAGAATCGACATAGTTGGTGCTG
>CAVJWZ010000068.1:0-4819 GCA_963653545.1 uncultured Eubacteriales bacterium
GTTTTGGTGGTAGAAGAAGATGTTGACGATGACGAAGGATTATCTGTAGTAGTAGTTATAGTGGTGGTGGTAGTAGTACCAGGTTCTGGAGTAGCTCCACTTGAATCTTTAACAAGATAAACTTCAGTGGTAGCTTCGCCTGTTTGATCTTGGGCATAGGCATTTGCTGGAGCAAAAGTAAGCGCTAAACTCCCAACAAGTACCGATAGAACAAGACTTACAGCAAAGAGGAAAAAGGCTTTAGAAAAGTGCCCCCCCCCCACAGCATGTTTTTAGGATGTGTTGCATCTTTTCTCCTTTTTCATCTTTGTGTCACTTCATTATTGAAATGTTGAAAGGGACTTTAGGCGCACGTAGGCACACTAATCCCGTTTCGACTTGCTAATGTTAGCAGATTGGTGTAGTTGGGGGAAATAGTTTTTTAGATTCTTAGCTACTTCGTAACAGTCTTCTGGCATTGCAAGCAGAGATTACCCTAAGTTTTAGCATCCCAAAATGCGAAGCAACGCTTAAAAAGTCTCCTTTTAATTTGATCGAAATGCCACCACCTGCGGTTTTAGATTTAGTAAAAGATAGTAAAACTATCTAAAAATAGTAAAGGTTAGTAAAAGATAGTAAAAATTTGTTAAAATAGTAAAACTGAAATTTATATCAAGGAACACACTATGGATAATCCATTTTCGTTAATATTTGGAAAAAGCCCCATTGCCTTAATTGAAAGGCCTCTGCAAACAAACGAAATCACAGAAGCATTTCAATCAAAAACTATCAATCAACAGCTTTTTCTTATCACTGGTGTAAGAGGCTACGGGAAAACCGTTCTTATGACCAACGTAGCAAACCGCTTGAATAAAAGTAAGCAATGGATTCATATTGAACTTAACCCAACCGTTGACTTACTTGGCTCATTGCTTACCAAATTAAACAGCAACCAAACATGCTTAGAAATTTTAAAGCATGCAAAACTAAACTTAAGCTTTTTTGGATTTTCGCTCAGCTTTGATGGAGCGGTTGAAATCAAAGACCCCGAAGTTGCAGTTATCGAAATTCTTAAACAAATGAAAAAGCACAACAAGCGTCTCCTCGTAACTATTGACGAAGCTACCAACTCAAAACAAATGAGAATATTTGCAAGTGCATTTCAGATTTTTATTCGTGAAGATTTACCCATATTTTTACTCATGACTGGTCTTTATAAAAATATTGAAGACTTGCAAAACGAAGAAAATCTTACTTTTCTCCATCGAGCCCCAAAAATACAACTTGAGCCACTCAATTTACAAGCTATTGCATCTGAATATAAAAAGATTTTTTCGCTGGACAACGAAACCTCCAAAAACATGGCAGCACTTACTCGAGGCTATCCATTTGCATTTCAGGTTTTGGGGTACCTCACTTGGCAAAACAATGGCATATATGAAAATATTTTAGACCGATACGAACTTTATTTATCGGAATACGTATATGACAAAATTTGGAGCGAGCTATCACAAAAAGACAAGATGGTTGCTCGTGGAATAGCACAAGCGGGCGAAGGCTCAACAAAACTAATTCGAGAACAATTAAGCATGACACAAAATGAATTCAATCCCTATCGAAAGCGTTTGCTTAAACATGGGTTAATTTACGCTGATACGCGCGGCTCGGTTAGATTTACCTTGCCGCTATTTGATAAATACTGCCTGGAAAATTAAACGCTTTAAGCTTTTCTTCAGTTTCGTTTTTTATAATGAGTTTGCGGCGGACGGAGCATACTTACAAGCGATAAACCTCCCACCACTTCTTTCTTTCCTATATCGCTCACAAGCATCCGTCTGTACGCGCAAAGTTTGCTACCATTTACTCATGACCTTACGAGCTAAGCTCATAATACCTGCTAAAAACTTTGGCTCCACTCGCTTGCGTGCCTTTTTTAACTCTTGCGGTATCGCAATGTGCTGAGGACATTTTTTAGCGCAAGCGCCGCATTCTGTGCAGCTAGTAAGATAGTGTGGCTCATCACTTGTTGAACCTGTGCTAAGCGTGTGAGCCTTTACCCCCTGATACCAACCAAAAACATATGAGGTGTTATAGGCTGCAAACGCGGCTGGAATATTGATGCCCTTTGGGCATGGCAAGCAATAATTGCACCCCGTACAAGGCACCTTGTAGCTTTCATTAAAAACTTCAATAACCTGCTCAAACACCCTGCGTTCTTCTTTGCTTATCGAACCCGCTTCTGCCCTGCTTGCCAAAGCAGCGTTTTGGCTCAGCTGTTCTTGCTCGTTCATCCCTGATAGAACAACACTAACCTCGGGCTGATCCCACAACCAACGCAACGCCCAATCCGCTGCACTTAGGCTTTCATCAGCTGCTTTAAAAAGCTCTTTTGCCCTACGAGGAAGCCCTCCTGCAAGTTTTCCGCCCAAAAGCGGCTCCATAATTATTACGGGCAAACCTTTTTTTGCCGCAAGGTGCAATCCAGTACGACCCGCCTGGTAATTCTCGTTCATGTAGTTGTACTGAATTTGAACAAAATCCCAATCATACGCATTGAGTAGAGGCTCAAATTCGGCCTGGGAGCCATGAAAAGAAAACCCTATTTGCCCAATAGCACGAGCACATTTTTTTGCTGCAATCCACTCCTCAATTCCTAAGGTAAGCAACCGCTGCCATTCAGCCAAACTTGTTATGTTATGAATAAGATAGTAATCAATATGATCTGTTTTTAACCGCTGTAATTGGGTACTAAAATACCGATCAAAATCTTCTGGCTTTTTACACGACTGATGCGGAAGCTTAGTGGCAATAAACATACTATTGCGAATATGATTCCGCTCGATGATGGAGCCTAAAACGCTTTCGCTATTAGGGTAAATATAAGCAGTATCAAAGTAGTTAATTCCCTCGTCAAGGGCTTGCAAAATAAGCTTTTCTGTTGCCTTTTCATCAATAACGCCAGGAATACTACTGGGAAAGCGCATACATCCAAAACCCAATATTGAAAGCTCATTTTTGCTTTTACTATCGGTTCTATACTGCATTAACCGCTCGCTCCTATCTAATCGCTCGTCAAAATTGTATGATATAGAGCATAGTTCTCAAGCAAACTATATGAGGGAATAAGGGGAATTGCTATGCTTTTAGAAAAAATTAAGCATAAAAAAAGTGCTATCCGTGAAGAAATCAAAGAAATTCTTGCCTATAAAAATCAAGAATCTGCAGAAGAAAGCATGGAGCGCGGCAAGGGTTTACGAAAAACAACACCGCGTACATCGCATGCTCAATGGAAGCCATCGCTTTATCGCATCAATCCGGTTAAGTTGCTCAAAAGCCAAGAATTAACGCGTGTTCCTGAGCTTATTCCTGTTCGGCATGAGCGCATGGCGGCCTCCCCTTTTACCTTTTTTAGAGGGAGCGCCCTTATTATGGCAAGCGACCTTGCTACCACCCCAACCACCGGAATTACTGTGCAAGCATGCGGGGATGCTCATATCTCAAATTTTGGCTTTTTTCAATCACCCGAGCGCCATCTGGTTTTTGATCTTAACGACTTTGACGAAACCGCACCTGGCCCCTGGGAATGGGATGTTAAACGTCTTGCTGCGAGTATAGAAATTTGCGGACGCGACAGAAATTTTACCGAAAGCGAACGAAACACCGCAGTAATAACAGCAATAAAAAGCTATCAAAATTCTATGCAAAACTTTGCTCAAATGAACACACTGGACGTATGGTATGCCCACTCCAGCGTAGAAGATGTATATGCGCAATTTAACAAATGCCTCACTAAAAACGAGAAAAAGAATGCTAAAAAAACCATTAGTAAAGCCAAGCGCAAAAATAGTTATCGTGCCGTTTCAAAACTCACTGAAATAGCAGACGGAAAACTTCGGTTTATTAGCGACCCGCCTCTTATCGTTCCTGCACGCGAGCTTGCGGAAGAATACTTACGGGAGCCCATCCCCGATGCTGATCTCAAAGCGCGCGAACACATTATCGCCCTTATTCTTCATAATTATCAAGAAAGTTTAAGCGATGATAAACGCCATTTGATGAGGCAATATCATGGAATTGATATTGCCCGCAAGGTTGTTGGCGTTGGCAGTGTTGGAACCCGTTGTTGGGTAGTTTTGCTTGAAGGATTAGGCTCTGACGACCCGCTTGTTTTACAAATTAAAGAGGCTCAAGAATCAGTTTTAGAGCGCTTTGCAGGCAAGAGTCACTATTCACAAAACGGCCAGCGTGTTGTTGAAGGTCAGCGCGCCATCCAAGCAACCAGCGATGTTTTACTGGGTTGGACAAGAGCAAAAGGCCTTGACGGCATTACGCGCGATTATTACGTTCGTCAGCTTTGGGACGGTAAAGGCTCGGTTGACCTCGACATAATTACTCCGAGAGGGCTTACCATATTGGCTCGAGAATGTGGCAAAACTCTTGCCCGTGCCCATGCACGAACAGGAAACCGCTTTGCCATTGCAGGGTATTTAGGCAAAAGCGATACGTTTGCAAAGGCTATTGCCAGCTTTAGCTGCGCTTACGCCGATCAAAACGAAGCTGATTATCAACTTTTCTTGCAAGAGTATCAAACAAATTCAGCTTCGTAACCTTTTCCTTGTTGTTGATGAAAAGCTTTGCTGGTAGTAAGCACGTAGATGATGGATTGTTTGGTGATCTTGGTCATAGTTGGCGGATTTGGGTAAGATCTCGTACACAGATGATGAATTATCCGATGATCCTCCTTGGTCACAGATCGTCGTTGGCAGATTTTGATAAGGTCTCGCACGCAGTTCCGCACGAGCCAAAACATCCAGTGGATGTTTTGAGCGAGCTCAGGACT
>CAVJWZ010000069.1:0-4481 GCA_963653545.1 uncultured Eubacteriales bacterium
CATTGTCTGGCGAACATGCCTTTTTCGACATGGAGCGTGCAATTCCGCGCTCGTTGCATATCCTAATCCATTCTGGCCATCTGTAGTGACAACCGCAATCACTGTGCAATACGGGATATTCCTCCGCAGCCAGCGTGCAAATCGCATCGCGAAGCGTAGAGTTGGCAAGGTTTGCATTTGGACTTCTAGACAGCTTGTAAGATATCACCTTACCGTCGAAGCAATCCATGATCACAGAAAGATAGCACTTAAAGCTAGGAAGGGTGAACTGGGTTATATCTGTAAGCCAAAGCCTATTTGGGACGTTTGCATGGAAGTTGCGCTCGACCTTATTGCCAGGATGCTCGCTAATCTCACCTTTATAGGAGCTATAGACGCGCTTCTTCTTGTTGTAGATGACGACAAGACCCTCCTCGTTCATTATGCGGCGCACCACCTTTTCAGATATGCGTTTTGGCTCGCACCCGTCGTCTCCACATCTAAGAGACATCCATATGCGCTCAGAACCAAAGGTCATATCGCTTTTCTCGAATATGTTTTTGATGCGCAGACGCACAGCCTCATAGCGATCTGGCTTCTCAAAAGCATCCTTTGCATAATAGTAGGAATTGCGAGGGATATCGAGCTTTTTGCACAGCTTTGATACCGAGAAGCTATCCGTCAAGGCGTCGATCACTAGCATTTTTTCCCGGTTGCTCATCTCCGATGGGTCGACGCCTAGGTCTTTTTTTAGTATCTCGATAGTCTGAGTGAGAATAGCATTGTCAAGCTCGAGTTCTCTGCATCTTTCTTTTAATTCTTCTATGTCGTTGGGCAAATCTTTCGCTTCTATTTTTGGTGTCTTCATACGTTCTTTTCTATCCATAAACGACAGTTCTCCTTTTGATCTGAATTCGTTACGGATATTGTAGATGCTCGTGAGGGAAACACCATATTCATCTGCAAGACTAGCAACACTAGCTCCTTGCTCTAAACGGTTTGCTATCTTGCGTTTTTGGTTGATAGACAGATGCACATAACGCTTCTTTGTAGGTTTTTTCTGCTCGCTTTGCCAGCGGTAAAGCGTTTTGGCAGACACGATGCCAAGTTTTCGGGCAGCTTTGATGCATGACCCGCCGCATTCTTCTACGACCTTTAGTGCCTTAGTTCTGAATTCTGTGCTGTACATGACAGTATCCTTTCACGCAGGTGCGTGTCCAGGAAATTGTTCGGAGGCCCAACCCGCAAATTATCACTGCCATTGATAGTGATCTACCATCATCTGATTTTTTTGAAGAAGCCGAAGTGGTGTTGCGCTTGAGCGACGAAGGGAAGATAGGACGTCTGTTTAAAATGGCGGAATGGTAGTTTATTTCCAAGTTCCATAAAGATGCACAGATCCTGATTGGGCACTCCATCCTGTTTTCCAGCCATCTGGAAGTAGCCGATATGTACAGCCGTCTGGTAGTTTTCCATTGATGGTTTCAACCCATCCCCCTTTGCCGTTCGGTAAAGTTACCCACCATTTATTATCGTTATCTCGATAAGCTTTCCAGCCTAAGAAAGTTGATGATCCATTTGAGAAGTTGAGGTCAGAAGTTGCAAGGGTTGGTGTTGACTTTCCGTAAATCACTTGCGTAGTTTGAGGTGCAGCGCTACTAACCACTGAGGTATGGTATTGGATGATATAGGAGTTTTTCCAAGTTCCATAAAGATGCACAGATCCTGATTGGGCACTCCATCCTGTTTTCCAGCCATCTGGAAGTAGCCGATATGTACAGCCGTCTGGTAGTTTTCCATTGATGGTTTCAACCCATCCCCCTTTGCCGTTCGGTAAAGTTACCCACCATTTATTATCGTTATCTCGATAAGCTTTCCAGCCTAAGAAAGTTGATGATCCATTTGAGAAGTTGAGGTCAGAAGTTGCAAGGGTTGGTGTTGACTTTCCGTAAATCACTTGCGTAGTTTGAGGTGCAGCGCTAGATGCTATCGTCTGGTGATAATAAACTGTATAGTTTGGTTTGTTTTGATACGTGACAGCAAAATCATACTTTGCCGTCCACTCAGTGCTTGATTTGGTGGTGACGTTCGATGTGGCTGTGAGAGTAGCTTCTGCTCCATCGGAAGCAGTCCAATTGCGCTGATTCATTCTATCCGCAATGATTCCATTTTGGATGCCGCAGATACCAGGCGGATAAGTGGCATTATCGGCATCAATAGAAAAACTTGTTTCTTTGGTATTGAGGTGCTGTTGGATTCGTTCAGTATAGGCATCTGCCCATTCATCGGCTTTGCCATTACGTACAAAATAGTTGTTGGAGAGATCTGTCGAGCGGTAAGCGTAGCCATCAGTTTGGTAGGTGGCTGCATGGTCAGAATGTGCGATTGCCATGAGTTCATCGGTAAGACCGAAGTAGATGTGACGCTGGTCAAAGTCATCGTACCAGTTATCAGAACTATCGTCCCAGGTAAGGTCCATCTGGCACCATTTGCCGTCAATCTTCACGGCATTCCAGGTGTGACCGTTGCCTTCAACACGTCCATTGCTTATATCTGCGGCATTTAGCAATTTTGCATAGATTCGTTGGTAGCTCTCGCAGGTACCTTTGCCACGGGTGAGGCCACTCTCGGCCGAGCACCAGTTGAGGTCGTAGTCGTACTCGAGTTGGTCGAGTGTCCAGTCGTGGAGCCACAGGGCCATGTTGTAGTCAGAGCCGTCAGTTTCTTTTTTTGCTTGGGCTACGGCATTGTTTACAATTTGGGTAACCGAGGGGCGGTTAGTATCATTTACTGTTACATTCGCTGTGGTGCGTAGGTAGTAAATGTTGTTTTCAGAATCCATGAAATAGAAGAGGCAACGGTAGGTGCCTGATGCGGTGAACTCAAAGGTATAGTCATAACCATCGCCAATGGTGGCATAGCTTCCCCAGGCGTCACGGCTAGGGTCGCAGACGCTCTCCTGACTGTCGTTATCCCAGTACTGAGGCACATCCATACGAACTTGGGCGGTAGAGGATCCGCCTGTTTGGGTTACATGGAAGGTTGTTGCTTTGCCTTTGGTGGTAGCATCGTCCCATTCTACTTTGAAGGTAATACCATTGCTTGTTGCTGTGGCGCTGTTGTCATAGGTGTGTGTTCGGGTGGTTGTACTGCCTTGGCTACCTGTGTCTTCGGGCGTGATGGGGCCTTTATATTCGGCGTAGGTGCGGTTGGAATAGTCGTTTGCTGGGGTAGTGTAGGCGGCTTCCCAGCCGTAATGACCGAGCTTTTTCATGGTAGCATCGCTGAGCAGGAAGTAGTCGTGGCTTACTTCGGCATCAAAACCAGTGTCGGTGCCATCGGCATAAACTGGGTCGTCCCAGGTTGCGTCTACATGGTACCAGTTGTCATCGATTTGTATCATGTTCCAAGCGTGGTTCATACTTGTACTCGCTACAAATACAACGGGGATGCCAAGCCGTCCGAGCAGCAGCTTGTAGGCGAGTGCATAGCCCTGGCAAACGGCTGAGTTTTCTACGAGTACGCCGTAGGCGGTATGGGCGGTAGTGGGCATGGTCGAACTGGTGGCGGAGATAGAGTAGACGCAATTGCGCACGATATAGTCGTGCAAGGCTTGGGCTGCTTGAAAGGCAGTCATGTTGTCGGCATCTACCCACGAGAGCGCTTCGGCAATTTTAGCTTCGGTTTCTGCTTTTATGGTGGTGATGTTTGCGGTATCAACCACGTAGTAAAGGGCAAGGTAGCCTGCTATTTCGGTATCATCGGGTTCTTGGTCTCCGTCGGCATCGTAGTAACTCATGCTGTAGCATGAGGCAGCCCAGTAGTATTCAGCGTTGGTGTAGACGAGCGTCATGCCAGCGCGTACATCGGCTACTGTAATGCCATCGGAGTAGTTGAAGGTGACAGAGTTGGCGCATTCGTCGTAGGCTGCGAGAACTTTCGTTTTAACAGTTTCTGCCGCGTCAGAGACTTCTTCGCCATCTGCTGTGGCGGGGTTAATTGGGTCAGACCAGGTTTCGTAGGAAAAGTCTTCGGCGGCATTGATGTCGATGGTTTCAATGGTGGGCTCGGTGGTTTGGTTGGTGGTATTTAGTGCGTTAAGTTCTTCGGCTATGGCGCTTGCGGGGCACACCGATGTGAGCATCGTAAATGTGGCGGCTATTGCTATGAATGCGTTAACTATTCGCTTCATTGTTTCGTCCTTCATTATGAGGTTACAAAATTAGGCTTATAGGATTGCAGGATTGCAACCAGCTTTTGCTTCTTGAGCTTTTGTTTTATAAGCCAGCTAACCAGCTTTTGAGTTGGCTTTTGTGCTGATAGGACTTTGATTGTTTCTTCGGTAGGACCAATAAATAGAGCAAAGCAATCCAATCGAAATCCCAGATCGAAGTCCTATCAGCTGTTTTTTTGTGCTGATAATTCTCTAATTCGGTTATTTTAGTACATCTTTCAAGAAAGCGCCTGAACTCTTTGGGGAGGTGGTTGCATTTTTAATTAAG
>CAVJWZ010000070.1:0-4189 GCA_963653545.1 uncultured Eubacteriales bacterium
GAGCGCGTGCAACCGTAGTCTTAAGCGCTAGCACCTGATTCGTAGCAGTGCAGTGCTTGCTTTATGGGTTTTCCTGATTGGATTGCGACACAAGATCAAGGTATCGCTTTTGCAGTGCTTCCATAGCTAGCCTTTCAATCAAAATTATTAGTGCTCGCCTATATAGTTTACTAATACAGTGTAACCGATGCTATCTGGTGAATGCGGGGTAGGGGCGGGGTAAGCATGGCTTGCGAGAAAGCAAACGCTTGTGCCGGTAAAAAAGCGCTATTTTTCATTGAGGCGCTTGGTCGTTTTTAATGGTAGGCTAGCGTAAGAGCAGGACATATAAGATGTTTGGAATTACAATCGTCGGCAATACCTTTGAAATACGGGACAAAGCGCATTTGGACTAGGTATTTTTGCAGGTATAAAAATTATAGGTAGTAAGGAATCGAACATGGCACACGCTTGCAAAAAAATCTGGGGAATTTTTATAGCGGCTATTTTCGCGGTAGCTCTATTGCTTGGTTTATGGGGCTGTGGAGCTAGTAATACTCCCACCAAGAGTGATACTTTATGTGTTGGTGTACGCAGTGATGTAATGGGATTTGGCTATTTCAATAATGAAACTAACAAATATTATGGTTTAGAAATTGATATCGCCTACGAAATGGCAGATCGTCTAGGTTATAAAAATGTTGAGTTTTCTACCGTTTTGCCCGACGATCGCAAAGATTCGCTTCAAAATGGCAGCGTTGATTGTCTTGTTGCTTGTTACTCTATTACCGATTCGCGCTTAAAGAATTTTGATTTTTCATCTGCTTATTATGAAGATCACGCGGTATTTATGGTGGAAAAAAGCTCTATGATTGATAGCATTGATCAGCTTAAAGGTAAAACGATAGCAACGATGGCAGGGGCAAATACTGCCCCACAACTTGTTGCGCAGCTAACTACCGAAGGAAGAACAACCGGGCAACCTATTTCGGCGAACGAAGATAATACCGATGTGCAATTTGACACGTTTCGCCTTGTGCAATTTTCCTCCTATGAAGAGTTGTCGCAAGCTTTAGAGGTTGGAAAAGTCGATGCTATTTGTTTAGATGAAGCAATAGCAAAAACCTTTATGCTCGATAACCGTAAGTTTTTAAACTATGCTGGTCAATCTCAGTATTATGGGGTGGCAACTCAGAAGGATTCTGCGCTTTCTTCACCCGTAGCTGAGACAATTCAATCCATGATAGATGATGGAACCATTGCAACCTTGATTGATAAATGGGACTAGGGAGAAAGAGCATGTCGACAGTACCTATGTCTAAAAGACTAAAAATAAAAATAGCGATTCTTGTTGCCATCGTAGCGGTAGGAATGGTGTTTATGGGCGTTTGCATTTCACACATGCAAAACAGTCTTTCTTTGGAAGGTTACACCCAAGAAATGGAGCAGGAGGCCGCTTCTCTTCCTGATTTGCTCAATACTGCATCTGAAGAGGCTGAACAAAATATCAAAACATATGATGCTTTATACCAATCAAAAGCAGAAAGCATTGCATTTATTGCCAACAATAAGGTAGGTTATGCTGCAACCAATTCAAAGATGCTCGAGTACAAAGACTTGCTTGATGTTGACAATATTATGATTGTTGAAAAGGGTGGCAACGTTGTTGCTTGTGCACAAGAAACAAAAGCAGATTTTACCTCTACTCGCTATAATCGCTTGCGTACGGTGTTTGACACTGGAAAACCATCGGATGCGGTTATGGTCGATCTTGATTCCCAAAACTGGCATGACCGCTATTACGCTGCCCGTATAGATGACAACACCATGGTTGTTATTGAGCAAAGCGCTGATGAACTCAATCAATGGATAAAAGATTCAGGCTCTACCGAGGCAGTGCTCAAAAATATCACTATTGGTCAGAGCGGCTATATGTTTGCTATTTCAGCTCAAGATTACACTGTTTTATATCATCCAGACTCCAATCTGATAGGCTCTGATGCACTAGAAGAAGGTTTTGAGGTTGCTAATTTAGAAGATGGCACTTATCTGTGGACTACGTTTCATGGAACATCGTTGTATTGCAACGTTACCAAGATTGATAATACCTACTATATTTCTGCGGTACCTGAAAGCGATATATCGTCTGCCCGTAGCGTTACCACTGGCGTGATAGTATTTGCCTTCTTTGTTGTTATGGCTATGGTTGTGCTTTATGGCGTGTGTGTTTTGCACGAAGAGGAACGTCGTGGCAATAAAGAAGAAGATTTTATTCCTGTTGGTGCTTTGCGCTTAAATAAGAATGTTGCATCAAAAGGAGCTATTTTATCGGTAGTGGGCTTTGTTGCGATTGTTGCTATTGCTTTTTATATGCAAACGCTTTTTGCTCTCTCTTCTGAATCAGTTACCGATAGTGGTCGTGCTGAACAGCTTGCTCAAACCATTCAAACCACCGAAGATCGTGCGGATGTTTTGCAAGAACAATACAGCGAATACTATCTTGATAAGGCCGAGGTTGCAGCCTATATTTTGAACCGCAATTCCGATTTAGCTAATCGTGAAGGCTTACAAAAAATAGCAGATGTTTTACAGGTGCAATACGTTGATGTGTTCAATTCATCAGGCTCTATGGCGGCAACTAATTCTTCGTATTCAAACTATACCTTAAGCACTAATCCTGATGACAAGTCGTATGAGTTTAGAAAGTTATTGCAGGGCGTTGAGTATGTGGTGCAGGATGCACGTGAAGATGAAATTTCGGGCGATCTTCGCCAATACATAGGCGTTTCTTTGAAAGACGCAAGTGGTAATGCTAATGGGTTTGTTCAGATTAATGTGCGTCCAAGCCGTTTAGAAAACCTTTTAAGCAGTGTGCAGATTGATAATGTCTTAGATGGAGTAAAAGTTGGTGCCGAAGGTTTTGCGTTTGCGATAAACAAAAACGATGGAACCTTTGCCTATTACCCTGATAGTAGGGTACAGGGCAAGAGCGCACTCGATTGTGGCATGACCGAAAATCAACTCAAAGATGGCTACAGCGATTACATAACCATCAATGGCAAAACATACTATGCTGCCTCTGTCGAACAGGGAGATTATTACTTGTATGTTGCTGGTCCCGAAGATCAACTGATGACAGAGCGTGGTCCGCTCACAATAGCAACAGCGGTCATCGCATTTATTTCTCAGTTGCTCATTTTCCTTATCGTTGCGTTTGAGCGTAAAAATGCTTCTTATGCGGTTAAAGCTGAAGAAGATCCCAATGCTCGTTTGTTTGATATTTCAACGCCTGACGGTCGCACGCTGCGCACTGAATCGGTGGCAAGTCGTTGGCTTATGCATGGTTCATTTAAATGGTATGAAAAATCGCCAGAGCAAAAAGTAGCCAGTGTTATGAAAGTTATGGTGACAATCTTTGTTGCGGCTGTTTTTGTTGCAGTGTTGTTCCGTGATCAGATATTTGGACAGGGCTCAATTTTTGCCTATATTCTTGGAGGAACATGGGAGCGAGGTCTTAATATCTTTGCGTTTACGGCAAGTATTATGACAGCTTGCTTTGCTCTTACGATGGCAATTATTATTCAAAAGTTTTTATCGCTTTTGGCAGACGCTTTAAGTTCTCGCGGCGAAACAGTATGTCGTTTGTTGGGAAGCTTTATTAAATATGCCACCATTATTGGAATTATTTACTACTGTTTGGCGCTCTTGGGCGTTGATACTACAACGCTTCTTGCCTCTGCTGGTATTTTATCCATCGCTATATCGTTTGGTGCCAAAGAGCTTGTTTCTGATATTTTGTCGGGCCTCTTTATTATCTTTGAGGGTGAATTTCGTGTTGGAGATATTATTCAGGTTGGAACGTGGAGTGGCACAGTTGTTGAAATAGGCATTCGTACTACCAAGGTTATGAACGGTGCTCAAAATATCAAAGTCATTCGCAATTCTAATGTGAGCGATATTATTAACATGACCAAGCAAACCTCTTACACCTGGATTGATGTTGGTATTGAATATAGTGAATCGCTTGAACGTGTTGAAGCTATTTTGGCTGATGAGCTTCCCAAAATTCGCGAAACAATTCCTGCCATTATTGGTGGACCATTTTATAAGGGCGTTGTTTCGTTGGGTGAGAGTAGTGTTAACATTCGCGTGATGGTGCAGTGTGCAGAAGCGGATCGCGCTCAGGTTGAACGCGACATGAATAGAGAGC
>CAVJWZ010000071.1:0-3692 GCA_963653545.1 uncultured Eubacteriales bacterium
GGGGGGGGGCTCGATTTTTCCTTGATTACGCTAAAATGGTGCCGCTTAGCTTGTTTGAGTGTTGCATTTATGGAGCATCTATTTATAATTAATCCCTGTTCGTGTGGGAGTTTTAAAACTAACGGTTTTGAAATGATGCGCCGATGTGCGAATCTGTTTGAAAGATTGTTGCTTTGGTTTATTAACCTTGTCTTATTTATGGAAGCAGCAATCTTTCAAGCTGTTTTGCTTGGTTAAAAATCCTTTATGCGCGGAATCGTCGCTGAGAGCGCGTTTCGTTAGCGTTTTGGTGTCATTAGATGGTATGAATATATGCTTGCGCAGGCTAGCGTAGCGAAGCTTTGCCAAAGTTTGCTCAAACCGGCAGCAAGGGCAGCAAGAGGGCAGGCAATAAAAAACGCAGTATGCAGTAAAAAGTAAGGAACTGTTATGTGGTATGTGGTTCAAGTTGTGGGCGGGCGCGAGCACAGCGCAGCTCGCAAAATAGAGCAACAGGCAAACGAAACTACCTTTAATAGTTGTTTTGTTCCCCTTTATGAGGCGCGCAAGCGATGTTCAGGGGCTTGGAAAACATGCAAAAAAGTGTTGTTTCCAGGGTATGTGTTTGTAGATACTAAAACCCCTGATGCATTTCGTATTGAGCTTAATAAAGTTTCTGCCAGGACAAAGCTTCTTTCAGGCGGCTCTGGCGATGAGGAGCGCAAGTTTATTCCTCTTTCTAATGATGAAAAAACGCTGATAAGTACCTTTATAGGCAATGAATCCCATGTTTTAAAAATGAGCGAGGGAATTATTGAAGGCGACGAAATACGAGTGTTAAAAGGCCCTTTGCAAGGGTATGAAACACTGGTGAAAAAAATAGACCGGCATAAAAGGATTGCCCTTATTGATTTAGAGATTTTAGGGCGCATAAAAACCGTAAAAGTAGGATTGGAAATTGTCCAAAAACGTTAATAATTTCAAGATCGGTAACAACTCTGCGGCTGATTTGGTACGTTGTAGCAGGTCAGAGGCGGTGCTGGGTTATGTTGGTATGGTTTCTGGTTCAAGTTTGGGACAAATCGAGATTAACCAAAGTTCCACTCTAATTGCCGCGCTTTTGGGTACGGCTGAAAGGCATGATCATGAGTAAAAGGAAGATCCTCGGCGGGATACTGGTTGGAGGCGCTGTTGTGGCGGGAGCCGCTGCTGTAACCCGAAAGAAGACGGCAACCGAAATGGGCGTCACGGATGAAACCGCCTCTAAGGAGTTCAGACCCTCACCTGAACGTCTTGCTCGCCGCGATCTCGTCGATCGCGAGAACATGGCGGCTGTGTATGCCGCAAAGCCAGAGAGCTACAAAATGGCCAAGCGCGTGTTTGATATCGCACTGTCGGGCATCGCGTTGGTGGGTCTCTCGCCCATCATGGCGGCGACTGCGATAGCCATTCTTATTGAGGATGGACGGCCGGTGTTCTACTCAAGTGAGCGCCCAGGCAAGGGCAAGAAGCCGTTCAAGATGTACAAGTTCCGCAGCATGTGTAAGGACGCGGATGCGAAGCTCGCGAAGCTCTTGGCTAAGAACGAGCAGATCGGTGCTGCTTTTAAGATCGAGGACGACCCGCGCATCACCAAGGTAGGAAAGTTTATTAGGAAGACATCGATAGACGAGCTTCCGCAGCTGGCGAATATTTTATTGGGGCACATGTCTATTGTGGGCCCGAGACCCATTCAGAGTACGCGGCCCTTCACGCCGTATGAGGAGCAGCGGCTGATTGCGCGCGGCGGGCTCACCTGCTATTGGCAGGTGGCTGGTCGCGCGGATATCCCCTGGGACGAGTGGGTGGAGCTTGACCTGGACTACATCCAGGACATGAGCCTGCTTACGGACATCAAACTGATCGGGCGTACCTTTGGTGCCGTATTCGGCGGGAAGGGGAGTTACTGATGGGCGATGTGCGCATGAACGACACGGTTGCGGTGGTGGTCACTTGGAACCGCAAGGATCTGCTGCGCGAGTGCCTGGGCTGCCTGCGAAGGCGGGTGGCGTAGATGAGCGCCGAGAAGACGGTGCGGATTGCGGTGGCAGCTCATAAGTCTGCGGAAATGCCGGATGATGGCATGTACCTTCCCGTGCAAGTAAACGCCGCCGCCAACTCGGCCATCCCCGGGTTCCAGCCCGACGACGAGGGCGACAACATCTCCGCGCTCAACTTCCGGTACTGTGAGCTCACCGGTCTCTACTGGATCTGGCGCAACCTCAGTGACGACTACATTGGCATGTGCCAGTACCGCAGGCTCTTCTGCTCGCCTGCCAAGCGCTCCTCTAAGTCGATGGACGACGTGCTGAGCCTCGCGGAGGTGCGGGAGCTTCTTGGGCGGGCTCCCGTCGTACTGCCCGCGAAGCGCAACTACTACGTGCAGACCCTGGCGCAACACTTCGACAGCTACAGTTTCTCGGAACCGGGGGACATCGAAACCTTCAGGCAGTGCGTCGGGGAGGTGGACGCAAGCTACCTGCCCGCCTTCGATCGGGTGATGGCGCGCCGTTCAGGTCACATGGCTAATATGCTTGTGATGCGGCGCGACCTACTGGACGCGTACTGCGGCTGGCTCTTTGCCGTGATGTCGCTGCTGGATGAGCGTATCGACCAGAGCCGCACGAGGATACTCGGGTACTTTGCCGAGCATGGGGTTGACATTTGGGTCGAGCACAACAACGTGCCTTTCGTGGAGACGGGGTGTGTTTTCCTCGATTCGAGCAACGAGGTTCTGAAGCGCCTGGGCTATGCCTTGCGGCTTCTCGGTCTCAAGGATGCCTCTGACCGTGTGGTTGGAAGGCAGAAGTAACTATGCTTTCAAACGAAACGTCGCGGTCGCGGCATATCTCATTCAGCAAGAAACTGCGTTACAAGGTTATCCATACTGTTAGTATTCTTAAGCAAAACCAGATCATTCGTGCTTTGACTGTTCCTTTTATGCAAGCGCGTTTTGATTTGGGCGATATTAAGTATAGGCAGACCCATGATTCTGAAGTAATTCGTGCCTTGCGTAATACACACTCTGGCGAACGTTGTTTTATCGTGGGTAACGGGCCTAGCCTAACTATTGACGATCTAGAATCAATTCGCGGCGAATTTACCTTTGCTGCGAATCGTGTCTACTTGCTCTTTGATAAAACCGATTGGCGGCCAGATATCTATACGACAGTTGATCGTGATTTCATTGCAAATGAATTCGATGTCCTTGCCTCCTTACCTGTCAAGACGAAGCTTATTAGTCGAACCGCTTTCTCTGTGGCGCTTGTGAACAACCGGGATATAACCACTATTAATGTCCATGCACGGAGATATACCCTTAAAAGATATTCGAATACAAAGGTGGCTTTTTCTAACCGGCCCGATTTGGTTCTTTATGATGGTTTTACTGTTACTTTCGTCGCTATACAGCTTGCGCTGTGGATGGGCTTTACTGAGATTTATCTTATTGGTGTAGACCACACATTCACTCATGTGGTTGACCCTGATGGAACTGTACATTTGAACCCTGACATCACTAACCATTGTTTTGAAGACCCCAAGGATGCAGTTATCAATCCGCAACCCAAGCAGGGCGTAGACCTTGCTTACAGAATGGCTCGGGAAGAATCCGAGAAACGCGGGGCTCATATTTATAACGCCACTCGTGGTGGTGCCTTGGAGATTTTTGAGCG
>CAVJWZ010000072.1:0-3434 GCA_963653545.1 uncultured Eubacteriales bacterium
TAGAAAGGAATTTTCATACTTATCCGTACGTGTTCGGTTGAGTATAGAAATAATGCTTACGTGTTCGGATGAACTTGAGAATTAACTACTCCTTAAACCCCAAGGACAAAATAAAATATATGCATAAATTTTGCTTGTATCGCAAAAAGTAAGTTGTTAGAATAAAAACACCAGCAAAGCCCAAGGCAGTTAACCACGGTGGGCGGCGCGGGTTTGAACTTGAGAGCCAGTTACCGCTGGCTCTTCTTGTTCTCTTCCTTTACCATTCGTCTATCTTGTTTGTATTCTTGTTTTATTTGGAATAAAAAACTTCCAATATTGGCGATTGCCGCCAATACAATCAAAACGTCATACATAGGCAGTACCTCCTTTTCAAAAAGAAAGCGCCACCCACAAGCGAACTTTGCTGGCTTAAGGCATTGTAGCGCAAATACATGCGCGGGGGTTTTTCTTCACCAACTTAATGCTTGTTTATAGTTGCCCGTTTTCAGCAATGACCTGCTTAAACATGTTAAGATTGGCTTAGGTCTCAAAAGGGGCTTAGGACATAATTGAGAGCCTTTTAGCATTAGTTGAAGGCAGAAAGTATAAGCTTTCTCAAACGCTGTTTACCACATCTTTTATCGCTACGGGCTTTAGTAGTGCCCTTCGTAATAAAAGCAATGGAAAACAGCTTCAGAAATTATGGCTTTGGACAGGTGCTTTTCGATGACACTAGTACCACTGCAAGACACTGAATGACAACTGTTTTTTCGCGAATGTCCCCTCTCCTTTGAGGAGACATTGTTATTTTATAGGGGTAACAATCTCGTCGAAAAGCGATATTAAACTAGTCAGATCAGTCATTGAAGCAATGTAGGCATCGCAAAGCTGCTCTGGATCAGTAGTTTTCAAGTTGAGTTCCCAACCTGCCTGTTTTGCAAGCTGATTGACGAAGATGCGCTGCGTACGACCGTTGCCTTCGCGGAAAGGATGAAGGGCGTTTATCTCTGAAGTGTAGTAAGTCCGAGCTTATTTATAAGTACGTTGGTTCCGGTATAGACATAAGGATCGGCTGGATCATATTGATAGTCGTACGTCCTGCGATTAGACATGAGAGGCCGCCAGTTTTTTGGACTATGGCTCCTATTTTCTATAACCAGGCGATACCATCGACCTTTATGCTCAATGGAGCGCAACCGAAACTGGTTCTTACTGGATGGCTCCTGGAAAAGGTAAAACAGGCTATAGCAGCCCCACAACAGGCATCATGAGAAACCAATCTCAAATTGATGAAGACATCAAGATCCTTCATGGTGAAACCTTATCAGGTGGCTACACTACTAACTCTGAAGGTAAAGACAAGTCTGCTCTTGAAACACTCTACAATGGCTATTCTTCTACTGATGTAAATCATCTCTACACCAACTGGAAAGGTAGCGATGGCTCAGGTGATAACGCCTATGTTGAGTTCCGCATCATCCAAGTAGGCCCCCATGATAACGATGGCTCTGCTATCACCTTCATGGCAACGCATTCACTGCCTACTGCTAAGCAGATGAATAGTACTGATACCAATAAAAATGGTTGGATTGGTTCACAAATGTATCAACAGACCATGGGTAGCTATGTAGCAAACAATCTCTCTCAACTCAAACCTCTTGCTGTTGAAAAGAAATCAACAACAGGCAACTCTACTGACGGTTGGGAGGCTACTTCTAGCACAGATGACTTCTGGTTACTCTCTTACAGCGAACTTACCGGAACAAGCCAGACTTACTTCAACTACGAAGGCTCTCAGTATGATTGGTTTGATGGTAAGGTAACTAACCCTACTGGCGCTAATACCGCCATCGCAGGTATAGATAAAACCCGTAGCGGTTCTAGCCCGGCTGGTTACATCTACCCGAGTTGGTTTGAGCGCTCGCCGCGTGTGGACGCCACCGACACCCGCACCTTCAACATTGTGTACACCGATAGCAAGCCGGGTAACTACGGCTACTACCGCGAAGCCAACCGTTATTATGGGGTTGTTCCCGCTTTCTCCCTGTAATCTTGTAATCACGCAAGAGAAGCACAAACAAAAACCTTTTGAACCATAGCCCCATGCTTAATCATATTCAGCTGGTGCTTTTCTGTTAATGCATCCCCATTGGGTTTACGCCGAACAGGGACTCATACCCCTGCTACGGGCACTCAGTACGGTATAATAAGCCATCAAGAAACGGACGGGTGGAAGAAAGTGCTTATGATAGAGGAGCCTGAACATAGCGAACGGCGCAAACTAAAACCGTCGCTCGCCGTCGCCGAGCAGATCGAGCACCTCAAAAAGAAGGGCGTCACCTTCAACCTGTGCACAGAGAAGCAGGCCGCCGAGTACCTACACACCGCAAACAACCTTCTCAGAACCTCATCCTACCGCAAGCTCTACCCCATCAAGCAGAAGGGTCGGCACGCCGGCGAGTACGCGGGCTTGGACTTCGAACACCTGCGGGTTCTCTCCTCGCTGGACAGGCATCTTAGGGCATGCCTTCTGCCAATCATGCTCGACATAGAACATTTCGCTCGGACGCAGGTCCTCGACAGTTGTGAGGAGTACGGCGAAGACGGATACCAGATCGTCCGCGACTATGCCGCGTACCTCAACCACAAGGGGCGCAACCATCTTGAGGGAGGCCTCAGGGCAAGAGGCGCCAACGGAGAAACGCACGACATATACTCCGGCGACCTCATCGCAAAACACATCGGCGAGAACGAGCATCTTGATCGAATGCCAGTTTGGGTCCTTCTTGAGACCATCGAGTTCCGCGCCTTCTGTGACTTCTACCTTTTCTGCTCGCAAAGATGGAAAGACGAACGCATGCGCCAGCAACACTACGTGCTCAAGAGCGTGCGTGCCCTACGCAACGCCTGTGCACATAACAGCTGCATACTCAACGGCGTCGGTGGCGCCTCCGCAAAAGAAGACGTCAAGGCCAACGAACTAGTGACCGACTCGCTCAACAATCATGGTATAGGGCGCACCAAGTCTAGGCGCGCGAAACTATCCAACCTCAGGGTTTCCCAAATAGCTGCCACACTCTATGCAGACAGCCTTTTCTGCACCCGTCCGCAAACAGCTGAAAGACACACATGTGCGCTCGCGGAACTGCGCTTAGATTGGGAAAATGTTAGAAACCTCTTCGAGAAAAATCCCGCGATCACGTCTTTCTTTGATTTCTTCTTTAAGCTTATTGACATCTGGATGCCACTCGACTCATAATAATCTCACATTTAAAACCTTCGGGTTTGTAGGGGCGGAACCGTTTAGTGGCTCCGCTCCAGTTTTTTGGACTATGGCTCCTATTTTCTATAACCAGGCGATACCATCGACCTTTATGCTCAGTGGAACACAACCGACACTGGTTCTTACTGGATGGCTCCTTCAATGAAGATTGCTAGTGCCACTAAAGAGC
>CAVJWZ010000073.1:0-3225 GCA_963653545.1 uncultured Eubacteriales bacterium
ACTGCGGTGTAGTCCGTGGGAGGATAGGACGTTCTGCTCATACAAGGCATTTTTTATTTACTCTGGCAGGCAGCTTATCCTTTCAAAGCCTCAGTCATTGCGCATACAAGGCAATTCCTTTGGCTTTTCAAGGCAATCTGCTCTGCCAGAGTAAATAAAATAAGGAGCAAGATAGCGGCTGATTGACTTTCATCACTTCAGTCATTGGACATATAAGCCAATTCCTTACGTGCTTCAAGCAAATCATCTCGCTCCTATACAAGCATGAAAAATAGAGGAGAAGAAATAAAGGGGACCAATGCCTTTGCCCTTACTATCGCATATAAGGCGATAAGCGACAGGTTACCTGCGTTAGATATGATAACGAGAAACTAATCTTGCTTAGATATGGAGAGATTAATATTCTAGAGAAAGATTAATCTGAGACATAGAAAAGTGAGGGGACTTTTGGGTACTTTATATCAAACAGATAATTCTTGGATGCAAGGAATTGATTTTTCAAATCAAGATCAAACAATTTCTGCGCTCGATGAGCGTGATTTTGATGGATTTAATGGGTATCTTGGGGTGAGATTTTTAGAACAAAGTCCTGAAAAAACAGTTGCTGCACTTGACATATCTGAAAAGCTATTTCAACCTTTTGGCTTTTTACACGGTGGAGTTACGCTAGCTTTAATTGAGGCGGCAGCAAGCAGAGCAGTTGATTTAAGAACAGATTTAGCCAAAGAGCGCCCTTTTGGTATTAGTATTTCTGTAGACCATAAAAAACCTGGAAAATCTGGCATGTTGCGAGCTGTTGCGGAATTTTCTCATCAGGAAAAAAATAAACAATTTTGGAACGTTAAAGCATTAGACGATGAGGATGATATTGTTTCCGAGGGGATTTTTGTGACAAAAATTGTTTCTCTTGAGCGGCTAAGGGAAAAGGATAACGAAAGTAAATAAGCTGAGCAGCTGCTATCTTATTGTTTTATAGATCGTTTATAAAATAAGGAGGGAACAAAAAAGGACGCCGACTTGCATCGACGTCCTGAAAAAGGTGCCATTTGTGCTAGATTTTAAAAATTATTTAGCATATTTTTTAACTAATTGGCGACCAGCAATATAATCCATTACCTCAGTAGTTCCGCCGCCCATCTCGTATCCTCGAAGATCATTCCAGATTCTGCCAGCCCTAATTTCTTTCGTATAACCAATTGCTGCATAAATTGAAAGTGCATGGTCGGCTACTTTGGTGAGATTTTGGCAGGCATAGCTTTTGAGGAGGGCTGATTCAAGGCGGGTTGATTCTCCATTGTCAATCATTGAAACCACTTGATAAAGGCGTGTTCTGACGTTTTGCAGGATGTTTTCCATATCAACGAGGTGTGCTTGAATAGCGCCAATTTTACCAATGGGTTTTTTAAATGCAATGCGTTCTGAACAATATGCTCCAGCATCATTCATAACGGCTTGTGCTTGCCCGAGGGCTTGTGCTACAACAAGACAGCGTTCAAACTCGAGTTTTTTCATAAGGAGCTTCCAGCCTTCGCCTGGTTTACCAATACGCATGTCTTCAGTAAGAACAACATTGTCAAAAAAGCAATCAACGAATGGAATGCTCTGCTGGCCAACCTTGTCAAGGTGTCCGATGGTAAAGCCTTTTATCTCATTAGGAACGAGCCAAAGAGAATATTTATCGTTTTCGTAGGCAGGATCTTCGTCTTTGGCAATAACAATGGTGTAGACCGACAAGCCACCAAGAGTAACCCAGGTTTTTTGTCCGTTTAAAAGATAGGTTCCATCAGGCTGCTTGGTGGTAATGCAGGTCATAGCATTGTTATCTGAGCCTGCTGCCGGTTCCGATATAGCTGTACATGCCACACAGGTGCTTTCAATGTTTTCAATTGCATCCATGATGAGTTTTTGCTGGCTTTCAGAGCCGAAGTCAATTACATCAGTGATCGAATTGGTATCAGTGGTAAAAGGAAGAGCTGTTCCGGTGAATTCGTGAAGTTTTTCAGTGAGGATGATTTGAGTTAGCTTAGAGCAAGGAATTCCTCCAACCTCTTCAGGTAAACCAAGATGCATAAACCCAAGCTCTCGGTAGGCCATTGCTGCTTCGAGGCTGATATGATGATCTTCTTCATAGGCTTTTTTGACCGCTTCATCACTAAAATATTTTTCCGCATATTCTTTTGCGCTTTCGATGAATAGTTCCTGGTCGGGTGTGTATGAATAATCCATTGTTCCCCCTCGTATAGGTGTTTATCGATTGCTTTCTGCGACCGCGTTTATTTTAGAGGAGAACGAGGGAACTTTATCATTCGTAAAATTATAAAGTTTTATCTTTTTCATATTTTTAGCGAATTGGTTTTGATCGAAGAGTTGTTGTTCGTCAGGTGGTTAATCTTGATTCTTCGAGGTACTGCGAGGAGTTTAGTGGCGAGTTGTCTTATATAGAATCATTTTTAGTTATTGTTTTGATTAACAGCTGTCATTATAAAGTGGATGCCTGATGCCAAGGCGTAATAGGGTAGGTAATATGGCGGAAGTGCTAGCGCTGGCGTTTGATAAACGTAACATTTTTACATGATAAAATCATCTGCATGACACTCGCAGAGCCACAGAACATACTTCAAGTTTGCAATCGTAGAGAATTTCGGGAATGGTTGGCTAAAAATGCCCATTGTCAGCCAGAATGTTGGGTTGAAGGCAAGCGCGGTAAACCAAAAGACGATGATGCTCTTTATTATCTCGATGCGGTTGAAGAAGCGCTTTGTTTTGGTTGGATAGATTCAACGTTTAAAAAAATCGATGGACGCTCTTTGCAGAGGTTTTCCCCTCGAAGAGCGGGAAGTAAATGGACTGAGCTTAATAAAGAACGTGTTAGAAGGCTTGAAAAATTAGGCCTTATGACTAATTTAGGCAGGGCGGTTTTGCCCGATATGGATGTTCGCAATTTTAAAATTGACGCAGATATTGAGGTGTCTCTTAAAAAAGCGAGAGTTTTTTCGCAGTTTAAAAAATTTCCTCCTCTTTATCAGCGTGTTAAAGCATATAACATCGCCTTTTATAAAGATCGCGATAAAGCGACATATCAGCGCATGCTAGATCGTTTAATCGAGGAAACTAAACAAGGCACCATGTATGGTGAATGGAACGATTATGGAAGGCTGTTGTAGGCTTTGGCGCAAACAGACGATGCCGTAGGTATAAAAGGGGCGGTGAGCGTTGCTGTTCTTT
>CAVJWZ010000074.1:0-3151 GCA_963653545.1 uncultured Eubacteriales bacterium
ATGTTCATTCGCTCACTCGATGAGAAGGAGCTTGAGGCTGAGCGCATGGAGCAGGTTTTGGGCGCTCCGCAGCCCCGCATTTTCCCGGAGACGTATCAAAATGCATTTGGTGCCGAAATATCAGGCGATGAGCTGCGATGGGGTCGCTTTAAGGACAAGCCTTCGCAGGAGATGTATATGATCGTGAGCGAGTTCGTGTTCCCGTTTATCAAACAGCTTGGTGATGGTTCTGCCTTTTCTCGCGCCATGGAGAGCGCAACTTTCGGTTTTCCAGCTGGCAAAACGTCGCTTTTAGAGAAGGCAGTCGATGGTATTGAAGAGTTGCTTGCCGATTTCGACCAGCATATTGGCGATTTGGGAGATCTCTACGAGTACATGCTCTCTAAACTTTCCACCGCGGGCACGAACGGGCAATTTCGTACCCCAGCACATATTCGCAAGATGATGGTTGCCATGATAGACCCCAAGCCTGGTGAGCTCATTTGTGACCCCGCTTGTGGCACAGCGGGCTTTCTTATCTCTGCGGCCGAGCACATTCGCGACAACCACGGGGCCGGTATGACCAGCGAGCAATGGGACTGCTTCACCGGCGCAGGTGAGGAGCCTGCACAGTTTTCCGGCTTTGAAATGGACCAGACGATGCTTCGCATCTCAACGATGAATTTGATGTTGCACGGCGTGGAGGCGCCCGATGTTCGCTACCTTGATTCCATATCGAAGAGCAACACCGCGCACAGTTGCTATGATGTGGTTCTGGCAAATCCGCCGTTCACGGGCTCGGTTGACGTGGAAGACATCGACAAGAGCCTGCGTGGCATTGTTGATTCTAAGCAAACCGAGCTGTTGTTTGTGGCACTCTTTTTGCGTATGCTCAAGCTGGGTGGGCGGTGCGCATGCATTGTTCCTAACGGCGTTTTGTTTCGCAGTAATTCAAAGGCGTATGGTCAGCTGCGCCGCGAGCTGGTAGACAATCAAAAGCTCGAGGCTATCATTCACATGCCCAGCGGTGTGTTTAAACCGTATTCCGGTGTGAGCACCGCTGTGTTGGTGTTCACTAAAACTGATGCGGGCGGCACCGATGAGGTGTGGATGTACAACATGGAGGGCGACGGCTTCACGCTCGATGATAAGCGCGATGCGGATGATAAGCACGATGACATCCCCGACATTCTTGCGCGGTGGGCAAACCTCGAGACTGAGCGTGACCGTGCGCGCACCGAGAAGAGTTTTTTAGTGCCAAAAGAAGAGATAGTCGAAAATGATTACGACTTCAGCTTCAACAAGTACACCGAGGCTACCTACGAGCGTATCGAGTACCCGCCGACTGAGGAGATCTTGGCTGATCTGGACGACCTAAACAAGCAGATGGCCGAGAGTTTGGCTGAGTTGCGAGCCATGCTGGGCGGTGGGGCACGTGAGTAAACCAAATAAAATAAATCTTCAAGGTGATGCATGTAGTGAAAGAAGTATTGTTTTATATAAGCTAGATGGGAAATCTGTGCCCGTAGAAGTTCATTACATGAACGAGACTTTTTGGCTCACGCAAGAAGAAATGGCTGCGCTTTTTGATGTGGACAGAACCGTTATAAGCAAACACCTAAAAAATATTGTTAGAGAAGGCGAACTTAGTCTCGAGAGCATATGTGCAAAAATTGCACATATGGGTTCAAATGGGCAAACATACGAAAAGGGCTATTACAATCTTGATGCAATAATTGCTGTTGGTTATCGTGTTGGGGAATACAGGCGGATGAAGCTGGTGGAAGCTAAGAGGATATATTCCGTGCTCAAACAGTCCTCGCTTTGGAAAACAGTCCACCGGACTGTTTTCGTCGCTGCGGAACTGCGCGCGGAACATATCCTCTTAGCTTCTTGGAAGCTTTTTCTGCTCAATAAGCAAAACCATACTCGGGGGTGTTTGTTATGAGCAATAAGCCCCAATTTGTCGGGGAAAGAGTTTCTTTTGCGGATGTATTCAGCGATGTCTCGCGCGGGGTTAAAAAGTTCAAGCAGGGCCAGTATGCGAACCGCGGGGCACATCCGATTGTTGACCAAGGTCAAGAATTGATTGCCGGCTATTCGGATGAGGAAACCGGACTGTTTACTGATGTCCCCGCCATAGTGTTCGGCGATCATACGAGATGCGTGAAGTACGTCGAAGAACCGTTCTTTGCTGGTGCTGATGGCGTAAAGATCCTCAAGCCCAAGCTGTCTGATAACACACGATTTTGGTGGCATTCCTTAAAGGCGACGCCAATTGAAAATTTGGGATACAGCAGGCACTTCAAACTGCTCAAAGCTGCAACTTTTAAGACCTACGATACGGCCAGCCAAGCCGAAATCGTTGCAAGGCTTGATAGCATTCTTGATCAAATTGCCCAAGCCGATCAGCAAATTGGCCAGCTCAACCAGCTCGTCAAATCCCGGTTTGTCGAGATGTTTGGAGATCCTGTGCTTAACGATCATTTTTGGCGTATGGCACCTCTTGGCGAAAATGCAAAGTTAATCAATGGGCGCGCTTACAAGCAGGATGAGTTGCTTGCTACAGGAAAGTATCCGGTGCTTCGCGTTGGTAATTTCTTCTCAAACCGAAATTGGTATTATTCCGACCTCGAGCTTAAGGAAGATAAATATTGTGGTTATGGCGATTTGCTTTACGCCTGGTCAGCGTCTTTTGGTCCGCAAATCTGGAATGGTGGAAAGGTAATCTATCATTACCATATCTGGAAGATCGAGGTTGGTGATTCTTACAACAAGGTCTTCCTTTGTAAGTTGCTTAGGTATGCAGAGAAATCGTTTCTCGGCGATACTCATGGAATCGGAATGATGCATTTGACTAAATCGGGAATGGAAGAAACGCATTTCATCGTTCCCCCTCTTGCTCTTCAGCAGGAATTTGCTGCCTTCGTCGCCCAGGTAGACAAATCGCGATTTGTCGCCCAGCAGCAGATCGAAAAGCTGCAAATGCTCTACGACAGCTTGGCGCAGGATTATTTTGGATAGGAGGGGGATACGATGAGCGATATTCTGAAAAACGAAGCATCTTACTTTGAATCGCTTGAGAAGATCAAGCAAGAGATCTCGCAGACTCGCTCCCATGTCGTAATGTCCGCAAATAGCGAGCTTATCGGCATGTACTGGCGTATAGGTC
>CAVJWZ010000075.1:0-3087 GCA_963653545.1 uncultured Eubacteriales bacterium
TTTCTTCTGTAATATAGTGACAGGTGATTCGTGGATAAGGCTATAAAACAGCTTTATAGTTTCGCAGCAAGAAAGTGATGATATATGGGCGAAGGGATAATGTATTGAGTGCTACCGCACGCTTTAAAAATCGTATGCTTTTTGTTGTATGCACCATTATCACTGGCGCATTTGCTGGTGGAATAGTGTGGGCATTTTTTAAGTTGATGAACATAGGGCTTTCCTTTTTGTGGAATGAGTTGCCAGCAAAACTTTTGGAGTTTGTGCAGGGCGCCTTTCCTGATATTACCCAAGCAATGCCCGTGCTGTTTTCGGGCATTTTTGGATTTTTGCCTTGGACGCTTCTTATGTGTGTAGGGGGCGGGCTTGCAATAGGGTTTTTTCAAAAACGCTTTGGTGAATTGCCAGAAGATCTTGATGCCGTTATGGGTCAGGTCAAAAAAACAGGTCGCTATGAATATAACAATTTGGGGCGCACTTCGGTTGCGGCACTGTTGCCGCTGGTATTTGGGGGTAGCGTTGGCCCCGAGGCTGGTCTTACTGGGGTAATTGCGGGACTGTGCACTTGGGTGGGTGATCGCATGCGCCGTTTTGGGTCGGATTTTCAAGATCTTACGCGGGCTGGTGTGCAGGCAGCTCTTTCTGCAGTATTTACCGCTCCGCTATATGGATTTGTAGCACCGCTCACTGGTTCTGCGAGTGATATTCCTGAAAAAAGCAGCATTATCGCACCCAAGCAATGGAAAATTGCAGCCTATCTGTGCGCGGTTGTTGGAGCACTTGTTGCTTTTTTTGGCTTAGGAACTTTGTTTGGTAGTGGGCTTGGGTTGCCTCATTTTGAAGGCTTAAGCATGGGATTTCCTGAGCTTAGTTGGTTTATTGTGTTGGTTGTGTCAGGCTGTGCTGCTGGGTGGCTGTTTCATATTGGCAATGCGCTGTCTGCTCGAATGTATACACGCTTGTCAAGCCCTGTTACGCGTTGTGTGCTTGCAGGTTTGTTGCTTGCAATGGTTGGGACGGTATTGCCTCTTACTATGTTTGCGGGAGAATCTCAAAGCGAGATTGTTATGGAGTTATATGCGCAAATTGGTGCTGGCGTGCTTATTGCCACGGGCTTGTTTAAACCGTTTATCACTGCTTTTTGTATTAAACTTGGCTGGAGAGGCGGTCACTTTTTCCCACTCATATTTTCAGGGATTTGCCTAGGGTATGGTTTTGCTCTTCTCTTAGGTATTGATCCGGTATTTTCTTGTGTGGCATGCACGGCTGCTTGCATGGCAGCAGTTATGCGTCAACCGCTTATGGCAGCGCTTCTTTTGTTTTTATGCTTTCCCGTTAAGGGCATTGTTGTAATGTTTGTTGCAGCTTTGTTGGCTGCCGCTATTCCGCTTCCGCGCTGTATTAAGCCGCAGATGCAGCAGGCATCTAGTTGCGATGAGCTACTTTCAGGTGATGACGACGATGACGGCGATAGCGGTGATGGCGGAAAGGCAATCCGTTCTTCTTCTGGTCTATTGGGCGGGGCTATTAAATCTTCTAACAAAGAGGAGCAAGCATGATTAATATTCGTACTCTTGTTGATGTAGTTCGCCATTCTGGTTTAGGGCCGTTTACGGGGGTTTTTCTTGCGCTGTTTTTTGGTTGTGCTTTGGTGGTATGGCTTGCCGATCCTTCTCAAAAAACCTTTGGAGATGGAATATGGTTTTGCTTTCAGATTGTATCTACCATTGGCTTTGGCGACGTTGAGGCTACGGTTGGTGTTGCACGGGGCGTGAGTGTTGTGCTAAGCGTTGTCTCTATTTTCTACATTGCAATTCTTACGGGCGTTGTGGTGAGTTATGTAACAGAAACGCTCAAGCTTCGCCGTGGTGATATGCTCGCTCAGTTTGTTGATAGCTTAGAACAGGTGGATAAGATGAGCCCTGAAGAGTTAGCCGAGCTGGCAGAACATGTTCGGGAATATCGCCGCCACAAATAACGTTGCTTTTGCTCTAGGTAACCAAGTAAATTCACCGTAATTTATAGCAAGACAAGAATCCCTCTGCTTTAGTTGCGGGAGCGTTAATCCCTGATCGATCCCCATTAAATTTGCTATAGTCTTTGATGCTATACATGCTTTACGATTAAAACTAGTAAAGCTATAATACCTGAAGCAATAGGAAGGGGATAAATAGGAAGAGGTGCTTTATGGCTGTTGTAACGGCGCAGGTAAATGTTCGTATAAACCCTCAGCTCAAGTCCCAAGGAGATGAAGGCCTCGCTGCGGCAGGTATTACTCCCACACAGGCAGTGCGTGCAGTTTGGGAGCTTGCGGCTCAAAATAAAAATACTCCTGATCGGTTAAAGGCGGTGCTATTTCCAGGTCAAGATGAAGTTGATAGTGATGAAGTAGCAGCGCAAAAACAATATCGTGCAAAGCTTATTGAAGAGGGCTCTCTGATTTGCGAGCAAGCGTATAAACAAATTGGCTTAAATAAGCCCTATGCAACAACCAATCTTTCATATGCCGAGCTTAAAGAAGCAGCCTATTTTGAAAAGTATGGAGTAGATAAGGGGCCAGTATCATGAAAACTCCTACCACGCTGTTTTTGATTGATACCAATGTTTGGATTGATTGGCTACTGGGCTCTAGACCAGGTCATGAAATGGTAAGATCGTTTTTTAATGCTGCCAATGAATGCGATGTTGGTTTGGCTTATGCAATAACCTCATTAAAAGATATTTTTTTCATTATTGAGCATGATTGTAAGGCTAATGTGCGTGCTCAAAAAGGAGAGATATGCACGTCAGATGCTCTTGCTGCAACTGAGGTTGCTTGGGCTTGTTTAGAACAAGTACGAGCATTGGCTGTTGGCGTATGCTGCGATGAGTCTGATGTTTGGATTGCTTCAAAGCAACGGATTATTCACAACAATTATGAGGACAATTTGGTTATTGCAGCGGCTATGCGTGCACGAGCAACAGCGCTCGTCACCAATGATGAAAAGCTTATTCGCCATTGTCCTGTTGCAGCGCTTTGCGTTAGCGATGCAGCTGCTTATTTGCAAACGTTAGAATAAGCTAAACTTGCCGCTTTTATTTTTGATG
>CAVJWZ010000076.1:0-2768 GCA_963653545.1 uncultured Eubacteriales bacterium
ACTATTTCTTCAATGTCTTTTACTGGTGGCTGCAAACCTTCGATAGAAATGCCATGTTTTTGGGCGTAATCCCAAAGGGCGGCATGAATTGATTCTTCTGCCAAAAGCGAACAGTGCACCTTTACCGGAGGCAAGCCGTCGAGGGCTTCCATAACAGCCTTATTGGTTACTTCAAGGGCTTCTTGCACCGTTTTACCTTTAATGAGCACGGTTGCCATAGAACTGGTGGCAATGGCGGCTCCGCAGCCAAAGGTTTTGAATTTGGCGTCTTGAATTACCTGATTGTCGTCAATGTCTAAATAAACGCGCATAATGTCGCCACAAACTGCGTTACCCACCGTACCGCAGCCACTTGCGTTTTCAATTTCACCCATATTGCGGGGGTTAGTAAAATGATCCATTACTTTTGCTGAATAATTCATTGCCATAGGGGGCCTCATCTCTTGCTTTGCTTACTCTTATTTGTAGGTAAGCTTTTGATTGGTTATTACTGGTTGTCCATAGTTTGTTTATTTGTTTTTAGTCGCTCGCTTTTGAGGGGTTCAAGCGACGAGGTTATCGATCGTTTATGCCCTTCCCTTTGCTGCTCGTTCCTTTTCCATCTCGGCGATAAGAGAGGTTGTATTACCCGCTTTAAAATCTTCCCAAAGTGGGCTCATCAAACGAAGGTTTTCGATGGTTTGCTTAAGGGAATCAACGGCAAAATCAATATCTTCAAGCGTGGTGTCGCGCCCTGTGGTAAGCCGCAAAGAACCATGTGCTACCTCGTGTTTAAGGCCAATTGCCAGCAAAACATGGCTTGGGTCAAGCGAACCTGAAGTACAAGCCGAGCCGCTCGATACGCAAATGCCCTTAAAGGCAAGTTGGAGCAACATCCCTTCGCCTTCGATAAACTCAAACGATATATTCACGTTGTTTGCTAGCCGTTTGGTGGCATGACCATTTAGGCGGGCATAAGGTATTTCTGACAAGATGCGCTCAATGGCATGATCGCGCAGGCTACTTTGCCGTTCATGTTCAGCGGCTCGTTCTTCATTGGCAAGGCGTGCAGCCTCTGCAAAGCCAACAATGCCGGCTACATTTTCGGTGGTGGGGCGCTTGCCTCTTTCTTGCTGGCCGCCATCTAAAAGGTTTTGGATTTTTACTCCGCGACGAATATAGAGCAGTCCAACGCCTTTGGGTCCATAGATTTTATGTGCCGAAGCCGAGAGCAAGTCTACGCCCAGATCGCTAACATTAAGAGCTTCATGACAAAATGCCTGAACAGCATCGGTATGAAACAGAATGTTATGCGTGTGGGCAATTTCTGTAAGCTCTTTAATGGGCTGTATGGTTCCAATTTCATTATTGGCAAACATGATAGATGCCATAATGGTATCAGGGCGAATTGCTTTTTTGAAAGCTTCAATATCGACGATGCCATCGCTATCAACGGGCACATAGGTTACCTCAAAGCCTTCGTTTTCAAGAGCTTGGCAGGTATGAAGAACGGCATGATGCTCAATGGCGCTGGTGATAATGTGCTTTCCTTTGCCCTTTGCCGCCGCCGCGCGCACAACGCCTTTGATAGCCCAGTTATCAGCTTCGGTGCCGCCGCTGGTAAAAAAGATTTCTTTAGGGTTTGCGCCCAAAATGTCTGCAATATCCTGGCGCGCACTAACTACGGCATTGGATGCCTCCTGGCCAAGAGGATAGATGGAAGAAGGGTTGCCATATTGCTCAGAAAAATACGGCAGCATTTTTTGCAGCACTTCACTGCGTACGCTTGTTGTTGCGGCATTGTCTAAATAAATCGTTTTCACAGTATGCCTCTTTCAGTATTTGTTGCGTTTGGTGTTTTACGAGAAATAGCATAGCGGGATCTTTTATATAGTCAAGTGATTTGATAGACTTTGAATAAGTTTTCATGAACTGTTACTAAAACGATAGCAAAATAACGGTAATCGGTAGCGTAAATGTGCATCGGTTAAGATGTTGATGGTATTGATGGGCTAGATAGTTCTTTTACCTGTTACGCTGGTAATAATTTTTTAGGCAAAATGTACGAATAGTGGCAATGGTAAAGTTGCCCACACAAGGAAGTTACACAGATGAAGATTGCAACAAAAACTCGTTACGCCATGCGCGTTATGATTGATTTGGCGGCCTGCGTTGATAAAGGCTGCGTTCCGCTTAAAGATGTTGCCGATAGGCAGGGAATATCCAAAAAATATTTGGAGCAGGTGGTGTCGCCTTTAGTGGCGCACGGGCTCTTAAAAGTTACTCGCGGACATTGCGGCGGATACCAACTTACGCGCCAGCCCAAAGATATTACCTGTGCTCAAATTGTTTCTGCGACCGAAAACGGTCTTGAACTCCTTGATTGCTTGAGCGGAGAAATTACCTGTGAGCGCGAAAGTTTCTGTGTTTCTCAAAGCATTTGGAGTGGTTTAGAGCGAGCAATGACTGAATATTTGGAATCAATTACCCTTCAAGATATTTTGGATCGGGAAGAAGCAGATGGTTTAAAGCTTCAGCGTCGCCTTTTGAATCAAAAAAAGAGTGTCTTTTGAAATTACCCTCACGTATTAAATGATGCTGGTGGAATCTATAACGGACAGGTAGATTTTCATCTCCCAGATGGCAAAGTTGACCAAAGTTGACGTTACAATTTTGTATATGTTGCATAAAAGTAATCCGGTAATTCGGCTGGTTAGAATTGGTTCACCCGAAGATTTATTTCATGGAAAGCTTCGTTAGCAGCTCTAGCAAAAGGCATTTAGAGCGGC
>CAVJWZ010000077.1:0-2743 GCA_963653545.1 uncultured Eubacteriales bacterium
GATATAGTATTCTTAACGCACACGGAGTCAAGACTAAAAGCTGAGAAAATGAGGGCTTAACAGAAATTACAAACTAGCCATTAGACCCTAGACACTAAGCGACAGAGCCATAAACATAGCCCCATCCATGACTAGAAAGGGACGAATTAAGTTGCCCACACAAACGTACCCTGTTATATGCACCCGGTGGAAGTAATGAAATAATTTCTTGTAAATCGTCGTTTAAGCCAAATGATTCTGCCGCCAACACAACATCAAGGCGACTCAGTGTTTCTGCTTGAAGATACAACGAATCAACGAACTCTTGTAACACGCCATAGAAGGGGCTTTTTTCTCTCATCAAAAATCCTTTATATGAATACCTCATAACACCTTATAGCAAAACATCTTTGCCAGACACCGCCGCAACCAAAGCACCAGTGTAAACAGGAGTGGCATTTCCAACGCCACGAACAAATTGAACACCCCATTGCTGCAACGCAAGGCCAGCTTCGATGAAAGAGTCGGGGTAAAAATAGGGGTTTTCACGCGTAGAATTTACTTGAAACACATGAGGCTCCCTAACCACAATTTCTACCAATAACGGCTTTGATGAGTGTTTTTTAAGCGTTGTAACAATTGGTTTAAGTTCATCTAAAGGCAAACCGGAGCGAATTCCAACCACATCCGCACCATACTCACACGCCATTTCAACAGCGTTGGCAAGCGAATAATTTTTGATAAGTTTACCCTCACCATCAAGAAGAAATGAAGCGAAAAGCGGACCGTCATACACTGCTCGCGCTCCCATTAACGCACACTGTAAATCATACGCATTTGAAAACGCCGAAAAAAACAGAGCATCAAAAGGATATTTATCCAACTCTTTAACAGCATTTTGATACTGCAAGCGCGACTGCTTAAGCGAGGAAGCGCTTGACTCGTCAAGTGGCAAACCCGTTGGGCCAACAGAAGCAATAATATGTTGAGGATTAAAGCAAGAAACCGCCTGATACACATTTCTTACCATATCACATGCCCGGTCCTCAAAACGAGCTTGAGCTAAACGAGCATGGGTAACCTCTTCTAACGGAGCAACAAAACAAGGTGTTCCTATAACAGACTCAAACCTAAACGCGTCTTCAATAAGTTCAGGCTCACAAAGCGAAACATACACTTTATCTTGAAGACCCTTAAATCCTTGGGACGCAAGTGCATGCTCAATAGGAGTGGACATAACCAACATGTCACGATTAAAACGAAGTTGAATATCTGGCATAGCAACCCTTTCTTATTCCCGTCATGCAAGGTTAAACACGAAAACTCAAGCGCAAGCCTGTTCATTATAGTATCAATAACAACTAACAAAATCGAAGGCTATTGAAGTAATTGAACCCGTTCACCGAGCATTAACCCCTTTATACAAACAACAAACAAAAAATTTATGGATTGTAGCTTTCAAGGTGTCTATAATCGGGTCTGCAAATATGGTCCCCTCCCAGATTTGCTCTGCTTTATAAGCAGACGGTACCAATCCCCAAAACTGGTACCGACTCCCTCCTTGTGAGCCCGCAGAGATCCCCCTCTCACGGGCTCCTCCTCTTCCTAGAGTTCCTTCGGTTCTTTAGGTTTTAAGACTCGTTGTTTTCGTTATTTGAGCCATAGCCCCATAGCCCCGTTATTTACCCTACCCTCACCTTAAAATTGGAATTGCGGTTATTGGTTCTTTTATTGACTCTTTGCTTTATAGCGCTCGTAAAGTCGATTGTTGGTATCAAGCCAACTTTCGATAGTTCCCGTATCAAAACCATCTTCTTCGTCTATGACAAGTGCATACATTTCCTCTTCTTTGAGGAGGCTATCAAGTGCATCGGTAAGCTGGATTTCTCCACCTGCACCGGGCTTACCCTCTGCAAGTAGTTCCATAACGCGTGGCGTCAAAAGATAGCGACCAAAAACAGCAAGATTGGAAGGAGCTTTATCGGGCGCCGGCTTTTCAACCAAAGAAGAAACCCTCCAAACATCATCAGAGATTTTTTCTCCAGCTATCACACCAAATCTGTCTACCTGATCTTTTGGAACGGGAAGAACGGCGATAACGCTTGCTCCCTGATGAGCATCTGATACTTCCTTCATTTTGATGAGCATTTGATTATCGGGAACTAAAACATCACCCAACAAAACAAAAAATGGCTCGTTCTCAATTTTTTCAGCGGCACAATGCACGGCATGTCCAAGACCAAGCGGTTCTTCTTGATATACATAACTTACGTTCAAATTGCCTGCATGCGCAACTTTATCTGCATAAGAATCTTTACCCCTGCCGCGCAGTTCCGCTTCCAGAGCAGGATTGGGGCTAAAATGCTCTTCAATAGATGTTTTGTCGTGGCTGTTGATAATAATGACCTCATCAGCCGCAGAAGCGAGCCCCTCTTCAACAACATATTGAATAGCAGGCTTATCTACCACTAAAAGCATTTCTTTAGGTTGTGCTTTTGTTGCCGGTAAAAAACGACTGCCCAAACCGGCAGCAGGAATAAGAGCTTTCATTGAATTCCTCTCAAATATCGATATAGCGTAGCTATCTTATCAAACATTCCTGCCTTATAAGCACGGCGTAAAGTTTTTGGGGGTTTTAAGAACATAGTCTTGTTGTTTTTAGATGCGAGATTTAAACGTTTTGAATAATCTCGCTGAAAAGCACCAAAACAAAAAGGGGCTTCCCTTATCATCTGTTTGTCCAACCACAAAAGACAAGGAGAAA
>CAVJWZ010000078.1:0-2639 GCA_963653545.1 uncultured Eubacteriales bacterium
AATTTATAAAAATATGCGGCTTTTGCAGCGGATCATGATCAATTGAAAAACCAACGAATAGACAAAAGGGGGCGATTACCAGTTAAATCGACACTGCTCCAAAACCTAGTCGCAAGTGGGCTTTGTGAATCGGTGCAATTCTTGGAGGCTATCGAGCAGAGATAACGAAGATGGAAAAGATTAACAAAAACTAATATTTTTCTTGATTTTAATATTAGTAACTGCTAATATTAAACCATCAACAAAAGAGGTGAGTATGCAAAGACGAGAGCTGGTAAAAATCCTAAAGGCTGCTGGGTTCGTTTCAAAAGGTGGCACAAACCATGAAAAGTTTTATAAAGACGGAAAAATGGTTTTAGTTAAACGCCACAGGGAAATTGAAGACCAGATAGCAAAAAGGATTCTACGAGAGGCAGGGCTTAGATAGCCCCCCCCCTCGCTCTTCTTTGTATTGAAAGGAAATAGCAATGTTATATGTTTGTGATTTTGAATTCTTCGATTCAGACGGATATGTGTGTGCTATCCCTTGTAATGATATGGGTGCTGGTACTTTTGGCGACAATCTCAATGATGCAGTTGAAAGTGCGGCAGATTGGCTAACTTGCGTAGTTGATGATGCACTGATAAACGGCAGCGAACTTCCAGAAATCAATATTGGATATGAACCAAAGCATGGCGGGAAAATTATTGCGATAGCGGTATCTCGCGAGCTTGCGGATATTCGAGCAATAACGGCAGCTGATGCAGCTAAAGAACTTGGCATAAGCACTGCGCGCGTTGCTCAGCTTATAAAGGCTGGGTTACTTGATTCATGGAAAGATGGGTCTAAGCGTATGGTTTCCAGAGAATCAATAGAAGCCAGAAAAGCTGATATGCCAAAAGCAGGGAGACCTCGAAAAGCTATAGAAGCATAAGCCGTGACATCAAGTACAAAATGCGTTTGATTACCAGTTAAATCGACGCTGCTCCAAAACTACTATTGGGCGAACTTGCAAACGGTACGTGGGACGCTACAGACGAGATAGTGTTATATCAACTCTATGACGAGCTGACGGTTAAGGTGGATACCCTTAAATCCAAACATGAGCTACCCATTGAGCAGAAGGCTTCAAACGGCATTATAGCGGCGCTAACGGGGGCTGTGTTGGTTGATATGACCAACCTCGGAAAGCATTACAAAGGCAAAGCTAACGCACCTGACACCATCGAGCTTAAAGCTACTAACACCAAGTTAAAGACTATGGCAGAGCATACGGCAGATGGCATGGTTGCAGCTATTCGTAAGAATAACCTCGCTATGACCGCGCAAGCGCAGAAAGCATGGTATAGCGCGGCTGTTAATGCGATGATGGGCATTCAAAAGGGCGGGCTATCGTATGACGAAGCTATTTCTAACGCCGTTTCGAGCCTTGGTAGAGCGTTTAGGGTGACTTATTCAAGCGGTAAGCAAACTACCCCTGACGTTGCATTGCGGCGGCTTATGCGTACGGAAATGAGCCAAGCAGGTGGCAGAATGACCATTGAAGCGATGGAAAGCTACGGGCATGAGTTGGCGATAACCTCAACGCATTATGGGGCGCGTCCTAGCCATGCCGTTTGGCAGGGTAAACCATTCGGTATCCACGGCAAGATTACCGTTGACGGTGTGACCTATCCCGATATGGTGGACTTGACCGACTACGGCAGTGTAACGGGGCTTAAAGGCATAAATTGCCGCCATATGATATACCCCTACTACCCAGGCATTACCGAGTTACCCGACCGCGAATTTACAGCAGAGCGTGAGAAGTGGGGCAAGTCCAACGATGAGCATTACTATGACACGCAACAGCAGCGGGCATTAGAACGGCGAATACGAGCAACCAAATCGTCTATTGCTAACATGGAGGAGGCGGGGCTTGGACTTGAAAACCCCGCCTATGTGCAAAAGCGGCTCGTATTAGGCAAGCAACAGAAGCAACTTAAAGCATGGAGTACGCAAAACCAACTACCCCGCGCTTATGACCGAGAAAAGGCGTATGGCGTGGCTAAGCAACCGAGGGCGCTTAGTGGTACATGGAATGTAGGCAGCGGAACGGTTGATTCGCTTAAATCTACGAAATACGGAAAGGTGGACCCCGTAAGCGTTAAGGGCGTGTCACCAACGATATTTAATAACCAAGTTGAAGCGGTCAACCGAATAGCAAGCAAGATACCTATTCTCGATGAAAGCCTACAAAAGTACGGGCTTACGATTACGTCATCGCAGATTAACGGCACTGCTTACACCAACATGAAAAACGGTACTTGGAATATAGTATTTAACACGGAAACACTATCCTCGAAAGCTAATTTTAAGGCTGGCGTTTGGAGAAATGTTAAAAGTGGACATTTTATGCCTGCAACAAAAAACGGCGCAAGCTATTACCCCGCTGCTCATGAGTTGGGGCATATTTTACAAAAAAGCGTAATAGAAAAGGAATTGGGTGCGCACTATACATACGAGCAATATAAAAAAATGGCGGATAAGCATCAAGAGGAGCTATTAAGTGTAGTAAAATCTAATAAAGATAGATTATCTAAGTATTCAAAGGATAATTCGCGCGAGTTTTTCGCTGAATGTTTTGCAAATCTTAACTGCGGAAAACCTAACGCATACG
>CAVJWZ010000079.1:0-2280 GCA_963653545.1 uncultured Eubacteriales bacterium
CCAATAGAAAAGGCTAAACCCGCTTAATTTATCTTCCGAAAAGTGTAAATAGATAGCACTTTTAAGAACATAAAAGCGTTCTGTAACTTGTTTAGTAGAATTTCTGTTCTTCCTATCGTGCTAATATGAATTATAATATATGCACGGAAGGACGGTGAGTGTTACGGGAAGAATGGTGGGCATTATGACCACTCTGCTAGATATAAATAGCTCTAGCGTGCTTACCGCAAAGGAAGCAAAGGCTAGCGGTGTGTCAAAATACCAGTTCTATAAACTTGTTTCTGAAAACAACCTCGAGCGATTAAGTCGAGGGGTTTATGCACCAGCGGACGCATGGACTGACGAGTTGCTTATTATTCACAAACGATGCCCTTTAGCTGTGTTTTCACATGATGAAGCCTTTTTCTATCACGGGTTAGTCGATCACGAACCACTTCAGCATACCATTACGGTATACAGTGGATTTAACGCTCACAGACTTAAAGCGTCATGCAACGTGAAGGTTTATAGCGTGAAGAAGGATTTGCTCGATGTTGGAAAGACGCTGATCATAGACACTCTAGGCAATGAAGTGCCGATGTATAATCTTGAGCGAACAGTATGTGATGCTTTCAGAAGTAGAAATTCAATTGAAGCGCAAGACTTCAACGCAATCCTAAAATCCTATGTTGCACGCCTAGACAAAGACCTCAATTTGTTGATGGAATACGCAAAACTTTTCAGAGTTGATAATGTCGCACGCAGGTATTTGGAGGTGTTATTGTAGATGAGCTTAACTGATGCACAGATCAGAGGTCGCATCAAAAACCTTGCAAAAGAAAATAACGCTGATGCGCGCGTGCTTATGCGTCTTTACATGATGGAGCGTTTCTTGGAGCGCGTGTCGGTATCAAAATATCACGATAACTTCATCATTAAAGGTGGCGTTCTTGTGACATCAATCCTGGGTGTGTCTTTGCGTTCGACCATGGATATAGATACAACTATTCAGAACTACGATTTGTCGCCAGAAAATGCAAGAAGGATGATTGAAGAGATTTCTAATATCGAATTGCCAGATGCAGTGACTTTTGAACTTAAAGGCGCCACGCAAATTATGGATGAAATGGAATATTCAGGCATTCGTTTCGCATTGGATGCAAGCTTAGGAAGAATGATAACGCCAATTAAAATTGACGTTTCAACAGGTGCTTCAATTACGCCGAGTGCTGTTGAGTATGAATATAAACTCATGTTAGAAGAACGCTCTATTTCACTTCTTTCGTACAACATTGAAACAGTGCTAGCTGAGAAGCTTCAAACAATCCTTGCTCGGGGTGTGCTCAACACTCGTATGAGGGATTTTTACGATGTGCATGTTTTGTTGGCAGGATGCAAAAAAGACATCAGTAACGACATTCTTCAGCAGGCTTTTCTTGCAACATGCAAGAACCGTCAAAGCGAGAATGTTATAAATACCGCTCAAAAAATTTATGACAGCATTGCGTCAGACGAGCACCTCGCTTCATTATGGAAGGCTTATCAAAACAAATATCCTTATGCTCATGACATAAATTTTGATGATGTTCTATCAAGCTTAAATGCGCTGTTGAAGCTAGTGATATGATGATGTTACCGAGTTTATCAGTGCGCGAAGGATCTCCAAACCAACAACGGTAACCTCCCAACCCGTCATTGCGAGGCTGCAAAGCAGCCGTGGCAATCTTAAAACAAGCAGTATTGACTTTGCTTTAACAAAGAGATTATCACGCGCTTTGACTTCGCAAAAGCACTCATAATGACACAGGTAAATTGATGCTGCTCCAAAATAGTTGACATTTGATTTAAACCATTAACCAAACTTGCGAGTAAAAATCCTGTTAGTTCAATTGCGATTAAGGTTGTAGAACTGTTTCTTGCTGCGCAACTACACAAAATATGTTTGCTACTTGTGGGAGGCTTAATTTCGAATGTATCAATGGAAACGGTTTGAAATAAGGTGCAGCTGCGTAAATCAAAGTGCTGGTACTGCTAAAGTACTCGAAAACACAGAAAAGACCAGTTGAATATGTTGGTGTAAAAAACAAGGCGGAAATGGTTTGTTACCTGTACTATGAACATGCTTGAAAGGAAGCAGTGGAATGATAACTGGAGCAGCAAAGGGCAAGGTAGATGCCGTCTGGCAAAAAATGTGGGAGGGCGGCATAACCAACCCCATTGAGGTCATCAGCCAGCTCACCTACCTGATGTTCATTCGCTCACTCGATGAGAAGGAGCTTGAGGCTGAGCGCATGGAGCAGG
>CAVJWZ010000080.1:0-2180 GCA_963653545.1 uncultured Eubacteriales bacterium
TTGTATTTAGCAACACGATCAGAGCGGCAAGGAGCGCCTGTTTTGATTTGACCAGCATTGGTAGCAACCGCCAAATCGGCAATGGTAACATCTTCGGTTTCGCCAGAACGGTGCGACATAACACAGGCGTAACCAGCCTGTTTAGCCATCTGAATTGCTTCAAGCGTTTCGGTCAAAGAGCCAATCTGGTTAACTTTGACCAAAATTGCATTAGCACAGCCAAGTTCAATGCCCTTTGCCAAACGCTCAGAATTGGTAACGAATAAATCGTCGCCAACAAGCTGAACCTTATTGCCAATACGCTCGGTTAAGGCTTTCCAGCCATCCCAATCTTCTTCTGCCATACCATCTTCAATGGAGATAATGGGGTACTTGTTAACCAACGCCTCCCAGTAATCAACCATCTCATCGCTCGTGAGTTCACGACCCTCACCAGCAAGAACATACTTGCCTGTTTCTGCGTTATAAAATTCAGTGGAAGCTGGATCCATCGCAAACATGATGTCAGAGCCTGGTTTATAGCCTGCCTTTTCACATGCTTCAACAATGTATTTCAAAGGCTCCTCGTTAGTGGTGAAGTTAGGAGCAAAGCCACCCTCATCACCAACGCCGCCGCCCAAGCCAGCATCATGCAGCACCTTTTTTAAGGTGTGGTAAATCTCAGCGCACCAACGAAGTGCTTCGGCAAAAGATTTTGCCCCAACAGGCATAATCATAAATTCTTGGAAGTCAACGTTATTATCTGCGTGCTCGCCGCCATTTAGGATGTTCATCATAGGAGTTGGAAGCAAATTAGCATTAACGCCGCCAACATATTTATAAAGAGAAAGCTCAGCAGATTCTGCTGCAGCTTTTGCACAAGCAAGCGAAACCCCCAAAATGGCGTTAGCGCCAAAGTTTGCCTTATTTTTAGTGCCATCAAGTTCGCGCATAATTGCATCGATTGCACGTTGATCATCCACTTCAACGCCAATAAGCGCATCGGCAATTTCTTCGTTAACGTGAGCAACCGCATTAAGCGTGCCCTTGCCAAGGTAGCGCTCGCTATCGCCATCGCGAAGCTCAACCGCCTCAAAAGCGCCCGTAGAAGCACCAGAAGGCACTGCCGCGCGACCCATAGAGCCATCGTCTAAGATAACTTCAACTTCAACCGTAGGATTACCGCGAGAATCTAGAATTTCGCGTCCGAACACATCAATAATGATGCCCATGAATTCCTCCTTGGAAAGATTGTCAAAACATAAAAATGATACCACTGCTCACAAAAAAATACCCACCACAATAAACACCGCGGAAAACACAGCTAAAATTAGCCCCGAAAAAGCTGTTAGATTTTGGGCGGCGAGATTTGTTCGAGCGCCTGAGCCATAACAGCGAGCATCCATTGCCGTTGAAGTTTGTTCTGCTTTTCTAAAAAGGCCTACCATCAGGGGAATCAAAACAGGAAACCATGCACTAACACGCCTCCAAACACCCCCTTGATTAAATACTGCTCCACGCGATTTTTGAGCAGCTTTTATTTGAAGTGCTTCTTCGGCAATGAGTGGAATAAAGCGCAACACGAGCGAGAATATCATTGCAATATCGTCAACGGGAAGACGCAATTTTTTTAAAGGAGCTAATAGTGAGCTGGCGGCACGTACCAGATCATTTGAGGTGCTCGAAAGCACTACCACAAAGCTGGCAACAAAAAGCGCAATGATTCTCGCAACATAAAAGGCTCCTCTCATAGCTCCTTCGGGGGAAAATCCAAAGGTTCCTATGAGTGCAATATTAGGCATGCTTTCAGCAAAGCCCGCAGAAGCGCCGCCGAATGTTTGCGAAGCGGAACTTGTATTCACATCAAGGGTAAAAGCATTGCCCATCCAGATAATTACAAGAATGATGAGCAAAGGGCAGCATAAGGTGAAAATTTGCTTGAGCGGCAAGTGCGAAATACCAAGCACCAAAAAAAGAACTGCAAAAAAAATAGCTAATCCCACCCAGGTGGACATCATGAAGGTAGTAATACTAAAAACAAGCAGCAGTACAAGCTTTACCCGAGTATCCATCTCATGAATGCAGGAGTTGCGCGCAATATATGTATGCAGAGAAATAGGCATGCTGCTAAGTTTGACACTTCTTCTACCTAAAACAAAGGTTTATAAAACATGCACGCATGAAACCATACGTGCATGTAC